>JAPPLF010000030.1 GCA_028874215.1 Acidobacteriota bacterium | reverse complement strand
TGATCTCCCAGTCGTGGAGCGTCTTCAGCTCCATGGCGCTGTAGCCTTCCCCTTCGAGCGTGTACTGGTACACCTCTCCGAAGGCCGTCGCCACGGGCCCCAACGCCGGCTCGAGGCCGTCGGGAATCCGGCCGCGCGCTTCGTTCAGCCGTTCGTTGACAAGCTGCCGCGCGAAATAGTTGTCCACGCCGTCGGCAAAGACGATGGTGACGATCGAAAGGCCCAATTTGGAGATCGAGCGGACCTCCTCGGTGTCGGGAAGACCCATCATGGCCGACTCGATGGGGAAGGTGACCAGTTGCTCGACCTCCACCGGCGCCATGCCCGGCGCTTCGGTGATGACGGTGACCTGGTTGTTGGTCAGGTCAGGGAAAGCGTCGATGGGAATCCGGTAGAGGGCGTTGAGGCCGGCCGCCAGGAGCACCGCCAAGCCGATCAGGACGACCCAACCGTGATCCAGGTGGTAGTCGATAAAGCGCTTGAGCATGTTCCAGGTGCCGGCAGCCTTTGCGGCTCGACCGGCGCGGCCGCCGGGCTGCTAATGATGTCCGACCATCCGGGCCTTCAGCAGCTCGGATTTGAGGTGGAAGGCCCCATTGACCACCACCGCCTCGCCCGCCTGCAAACCGCTCAAGATTTCCACAATGGAGCCGGAGCGCCGGCCGGCCCGGACCTGGCGGACTCGATAGGAGGCCTCTCCCTCGGGCACGAACAGGACCTCCTCCCCGTCCACGTTTTGCAGTGCGGCAAGCGGTGCGACGACCGCTTCCCTACCGGTGCCGGCGCCTATGGCGATGGTGGCGAACATCTCTCTCTTGAGCCGCCGGCCGGGGTTGTTCAGCTCGCAACGCACCTCGACGGTTCGCGTCTCCGGATCGAGCGCATCGCCGATGTAGGTGATGCGAGCCGGAAATGCCCTGCCGGGATAAGCTCGCACCGACACCTTCACAGCCTGTCCGTTTCGCAGCGAAGAGAGGTGCTGCTCCGGGACCTGGGCAATCACCCACAGGCTCCTCAGGTCGCTGATGACGTAGAGCGAATCCGCAGGGGCGACCACGGCGCCCGGAGTGACCATGCGCTCGATAATGGTGCCCGGCACCGGCGAACGCACCTCGATCAAGTGCTCCTCTTCATGCGCGCGATGGTGCTCGCCGGGCGCGCTCGGCAGCCGCTCCGGAGAAAGGCCCAAGTAGCGCAGGTGGATCTCGGTACGCTTCACTCCGGCCTTGGCGATTTCGAGAAACATCTCGGCGCTTCGCAACTTCGATTCGGCCTCCTGCACCTTCTGCAGTGAGCCGGCTTTCAATTCATGCAGCCGGGATGCCCGCTTGTAGGTTTCCCGGGTGAACTGCAGTTCAGTCTGTCTTCGTTCCAGCTCGGCCCGGGCTTCCCAATAGGAAGCCTCGGCGTCATGGACCTCGTGGCTGTGAAGGCGCGCGAGCACCTGTCCTTTTTCGACGTCCGTACCGACCGACTCGCAACAGTCGACGACGACGCCTTCGGCAAATGTGCCCACGCGCGCCGTGGCGTCCTGGTTGATGGTGATCCGTCCCGGGACCTGCAGTACTATTTCGAGTTTTCCGGTTTCCGCTTCGGCGAGGGTGATGCCGGCAATTCGGATCGCCTCCTGGTCGAGACGAATCACGCCCGGGTCGTGTGCCGCGTCGGCTTCGGCCGGCTCCGTTTCGGCAGCCGGCTCAACCTCGGCGGCCGGTGTCGTGCATCCGGCCCCCGTCAGCATCAGAAATGCGGCCACCGGCCAGGAGATTCGCCTGAGCTCAGGTTCCGGAGTTCGCATGGTCACCAGCTTCACTCGACCATGGTGCCAAAATAAGCCGCCGTTTGGGTCCCATCCGGGGACAGAGCAAGATTCGGCGTCCCCGAGGCGGTTTCCAGATCCACCCAGCTCAATTGGTAGTCGAACACCAAACGAGAGTGGAACCGGTCGAGCTCGTTCTCGGCGCGCTGGGCGTCGAGCACGTCGAGCAGCTCGACCCCTCCTTCCTGGTAGGCGGCGAGCGCGATCCGGGAGGTCTCCCGCGCACGGTCAAGAACCCCGGTCTCCATCGACCGCAACATTTCCGAACGCCTCTGCACCGTCTCCACGGCTGCGGCCACCTCGGCGGCAATGCTAGCTTCCGCTGCCCGCAGGGCCGCTTCACGGCGGCGGACTTCGGCCAGGGCCTCCCCGATCCGGCCCGCGTTATCGTCGCGGACCGGCAACGGAATCGAGATCCCGCCGACGAGCGTGTTGAACTCGTTGGTCCGCTTGTAACCAACATAGGGTCTCACGTCGGGCCGCGCCAGCGACCGTTGCAACTCTACGGCCGCGCGGGCGCGCTCCACCCGAGCCCGGCCCAGCAGAATCTCCACGCGATGGCCCAACGCCGTCTCCGCGGTCAGCCGGGCGGCGGCGTTGTCCCAACTCACGTCGACCGGCCAGGCGTCCGGCTGTCGCAGCTCAAAGCCGGTGCTCAACTCCGCGATCCCCATCGCCTCCAGCACGGCAATTTTCGCACGGCTGACTTCCATTTCGGCACCGAAGAGGGCCAGTGCGGAACGTCCGACTTCGACTCGAACCTTGATCAGGTCCACTTCGGCCGTCGCGCCCAACCGAACGCGCACCTCGTGATAATCCTCCAGGCGTTCCAAGGTTTTTCGGCTGCGCTCCAGCATCTTCACGTCGCTCACGGTTGCCAGAGCGTTCCAATAGGCCTTCTTGACGTTCTGGCGAATCCTCCAGGCAGCCAGTTGGCGTTCGTACTCCGCGATGCGCTCATCGGCCTCGGCGAGCTCGACCCGCCGCGTCCGCTTGCGCGCGGTCTCGATGGGCACGCTCACCCACGCGAAGAGATCGAGATCGCGGGAGGCCGAAAAGCCTGGATTGCCGTAGAACCGCCAGTTCTCGGTCTGTAAAGAGAGAACCGGGTTCGGCGAGAGACCGGCCTGGCGCGTCGAGCCTGCGCGCGCATCGATTGCCGCCTGGGCGGCGTCCAGGTCGGCGTGACGCGAGAGTGCAAGCTCGATGGCATGATCAAGTTCGAGAATTCCGGGGAGCGGCTGGGCTTGCAGTCCGAGCGTCAGACCCGCCGACACCAGGAACGTGCCGGCTACAAGTGTTTTCGCCATCTGTTGTCTCCTTGCCAGCGATTCTTCGAGTGATACGCCGCCGTAGGACCCCAAAGCCCTGGCGAATGATAGGAGCGGAGGCTGTTAACCCCCGCGTCACGGGGGGACTGACAGTCCCCCTCCTGGCTACAGCGTCCAGCCCTTGCGGTATTCCTTGTGGACGAGCTGCTGGGCGGCCGTGGAGTTGGTGACTCGCAACGATGGCGCGTCCCACTCGATGGTCCGGCCGGTTCGGTAGGCCACGACCCCCAGCAGGACCGCCTCGGTGAGGGCGCCCGAATAGTCGAAGTTGCAGTTGGCGGTCCCGCCGGTCTTGATGGCCTGGATCCATTCCTGATGGTGCCCGGGCGACCGGGGAATGGTGGGGTCCGGGCGCTTGAAACCGGCGAACTTTTCCACCGGCAGCAGCATGTGCTCCGAGTAGTTGGAGAGGATCATCCCTTCCGATCCGACGAAGAGCTGCCCGCGGTGCGGGTCCAGGGGCTGGCCCTCGGCGTCCTTGAACCCGGCCAGGAGGTCCGGTTTCTTCCCGCCGTCGTACCACTTCAACGTCACCGGCGGCAGGGAGCCCCGGGCCGGATATTCGTAGGTCACGACCAGGCCGGATGTCGCACTCTCCAGGAGCGGCGGAGGACCGGCCGCCGACACCCGGGCCGGATGCTTGAGATCCAACGCCCAGTGGGGGAGGTCCATCCAGTGGCAGGCAAAGTCCCCCAGGGCGCCCGTGCCGTAGTCCCAGAACCAGCGCCAGTTGAAGGGGTGAACTACGGTGACCGAACCATCCTCGGCGACGCTCTCGCAGTAGGGCCGGGCCGCCGCGGGACCGAGCCAGAGATCCCAGTCGACGTGGCCGGGGCGCGGTTTTCCGGTAATCATCCGCCGGCCCGAATAGTCGACGTTGACCCAGACGTGGACTTCCCGGATCTCGCCGATGGCGCCGCTTCGGACCAGCTCGACCACGAGGCGATAGTTCTCCTCGGCGTGGATCTGGGTTCCCATCTGGGTGACCAGGTTGTTCTCTGCGGCCAGCTCGGCCAGCCGCCGCGCTTCGTAGATGGTGTGGGTGAGCGGCTTCTCGCAATAGACGTGCTTCTTCATCTGCAGCGCCATCGAGGCCGCCGGGGCATGGGTATGGTCGGGCGTGCTGACCAGGACGGCGTCGATCTTCTCCGCCTCCTTCTCCAGCATGACCCGGTAGTCCCGGTACCGGCGCGCGTTGGGATAAGTCTCTCCCGCGGCGTCGAGAAACTCCTGATCGATGTCGCAAATGGCAACGATGTTCTCGCTGGCGACACCTTTCAGATTGCCCGCCGCCCGATTGTGGACGCCGATGGAGGCAATGTTGAGCCGGTCCAGAGACGATCCGGCCTGGGTCCCTGAAACCAGGGACTGCGGGGACCCCAGCGCCACCGCCGCAGCGGCCGACCTTCCCAGGAACTGGCGACGATCCAGTGTCTTCATCACGACAATCCTCCTCTCCGCATGTAGGAATGGGGGTTTTCCTATCCCGACTGCCCCACAGTCAACAACTACTAAAGGTTAACGTTTTCAATGGCTTACCGGGTTCTTCGCCGAATCAGTAAAGTGGTTGACTCCCAACGTTCGACGTTCTGAACAGGCAACAAACAGGCAGCAGCATCGGCTCTCGAAAGCTGACTCACTCAGGCTGCTCAATCTCAAAGTATAGAACCAGAGAAGGCTTCTGATCCTTTTCTCCCTCCCTCCTCCTGACCGCAATCACATTGCAGAAAAAGGGGGGCCGGCAAGGATGTCGGCCCTTAAACGTCAAACCTGGTCACTCCCAATGGTGACGGACAGATCGAGAGGATTGGTCGATCCTATCCGAATACCTTTGGTACTGCTTCTTGGCTTCTTGAACAAGCCACTCCTCATGTGTCTTCTCAAACCAGACACACAACCTGCCTTCCTCATCGAACAAGGTGGTCACCGTTTGCTTCGATTCGTCACCATCGCCCAAACCATCAATCTGAATCATGGGGGGCACAGACACCCGGCCCTTGCCGATTTGGATAATAGATACATGGACCTTGGAGTTCATCGTGAAGTCAGGTCCACCGACCCTAACATCCAGCGGGTCGTCAGGGTCGGTAGTATCTCTGGCCCCGAAAAACACGAGCCGATCATCGTGCAACATGGTCAGCAGGGAAACGTCAGACCTTCTCTCGTACTTCAACACGTTTCTCAACTGTACCCCTTGGTCCGATTGTTGATGGTCGTAGTATCGGAGGAAAATCGTGTACTCCTCCAAATATTGGAATGTCTTGTCCGCATCCCGGTAGATCAGATCGTAAGCTCCTCCCCACGAGTCAAAGATATTGTTCCCTACAACGATCTCATTCCAGTACAGGTTAGCTAGCAACACCAAGTTGTATGACAGAGGTACGAATTCTGGAAATCCCTTGCCTCCATCTTGGGGCCTGCTGTACCCGATCTTGTATTTGTCCAACTGCTCCACCTGCCGGATTATGGATTCCGCTCCGACTCCAATCGACACCACCTCACCAAATCGCTTGCTGTCATGGACCATTGGGCCATCGGAGCTCATCGCCAGCGATGCAACCCCTCCCTCCTCACCCGCCAAAACAATGGCTCCGACGGCCTCCGGATCCGAACTGACCCGAGCGTGCCGCTTCAAGAACACGGAGATGTCGTCGCGTTGGAAGTCGGGATTGCCCCCGAACTCGTCTATCATGTCGGTCACAAGCGCCCTTGCCCGAGGCACAGGGCCGGCGACTCCTACAGCCATGCGGTCGTTTACGACGAATATCTTTCGCCGCATCCTCACAGGAATGTATTGCGGCGTGAGGCCAGATGGAATTTCGATACCGGCGGGCTGGGAAGGAATCCGAAGATTCGTGTCTGCTCCTGACACCTGGGTTGAGAGCAGCATGTCGCCCGCAAGCGCCGACGTGCCAGCATTCGTGCTAAATATGACCGTCATTCCAGAAAACGGTACCAAATTCTTTTAGATTCGATCAGTTGCGTCTAGACTTGGCTTTCGTATAGGCCCGTCAGGTGTCCTCTATAATCCCCGACCGGAAATACCGCCGGATCAGACGCGCCGTCTCCACGGGGGATACGGCCCGGCTCAACTCTATTGGCAAAGTGACGGCCGCCCTGATGCGGGTGGTCGAGATGCAATCAGCGGCGGAAGGTCGCTCCTTCCAGGTCGTGATTGACGGTGAACGCACTGGGCAGCCGCAAAGGCTTATGGAGGCTCGTTTCGGCTGTGCGTAAAGGGGGTCTCGCGCCCGATCCGGGAGTGTGAATGGGACAAAGGGGGTGGATTCACAAAAATCGGTCCCGGTGAATCACAAAACCCCCTTCCCGGATCTTTTTTCCTTTCAGTCAGTTACGGCCCCATTTCCGGCCACCGGGTGGCCGCTCGGGGAAAATGGAGGTGGACGGGAGCGACCCCCCCTTTTTGCTGCCCGGTGCGGGCGCGGGGGTGTTGCGCAATTCACATCTGCGTAACACCCCCTGGGGGGGGGTCGCTCCCGTCCCAATTATCCCTGGCGGGAAGGCCCGGAGAAAGACCACAGAAGAGATGCTCCGCTCCGAGAACTGATTCGGGACGCGGCAGACCGTTCTGGCAGAATGAACTGTATGAGCAGTTCGGACATCAACATGGAACGAATGGAGACCATCAGAAAGCTGGCTCTGGATCGGCTCCGGAATCGGAGTTCATATCACTGTCCGGACTGTGGTTATCAAGGAACCCGGATGAACTGCCCCCGTTGCGGTGAAGTATGCGAGTCCATGGCACGAGGGCGACGCTCATGAGCCACCCCCGAAATACCGAGCCTCAGGCAAACGGCGCACTCGCCCGCGCCCTGATGAAACGGCACCCGCTCTGGGATGACACGTCCATCCACGCCGAACGCACTGGCATCTTGCAAGGGAGTTCCGGACTTCAGGTCGATATCTTAATCCACACACCGGCGCTCCAGCCGGTCGCTGTCGAGACGGAGTTCGCACCTGCCGCGACTGTCGAGAACGACGCCACTAGCCGTCTCGGATGGAAGCTGCAATCAACCGGAGAAACCATCGAGAGCGCCATCTCCGTTGTACTACCGGAAGAACTGAAGACCGGTTCACTCGCTGCCATTGAGACTAGCCGTTTGCGCTACGCCACCCATCATCTGCACGCCGACGGTCATCATTCCCGCTGGCCGGATTCAGGATATATCGATGGGACGGCGGACGATCTGGCGGATGCCATCGAAATCCTGTCCCTGTCGAGGCGAAAAGTTGAAGAAGGGGTGCGCATGCTCGAAGCGACAGTCCGATCATGCGCTGGACTGCTCGCTCAGCAGTCCACAGCATACGTGCAGTGCCGCCTCGCCGAAAAGCTCAAGCAAAGTCGTGGCGAGCAGACCTTGCGGATGGTTGCAGCGATTCTTACCTCTGCTTTCGTGTTCCACGCCTCCATTGAGGGACAGGAAGACCTTCCGAGTCTCTCCACCCTGCGCGGAGCCGGAAGGAATAAGGAAAGCTTGCTGGACACATGGGACGCGATTCTCGCCATCAACTACTGGCCGATCTTCTCCATTGCCAAGTCATTGCTTGAGGAGATCCAGACTCCCCTGGTACCGCATCTGATGGAGCGGCTTCTGCACGCGTCCTCTTTGCTGGCGTCACTGGGGGCAACGACCTACCACGACCTCACAGGACGAATGTTCCAGACTCTTATTTCCGACCGCAAGTTCCTGGCCACTTTCTACACGCTGCCTCCATCGGCAGCGCTCCTCGCGGAACTCGCGGTGGCTCGCCTGCCGGTGGACTGGTCAGACAAGGATGCCATCGAGGGCTTGCAGATCGCAGATTTTGCTTGCGGTACCGGAGCTTTGCTCTCCGCTGTGCAGCGGGCTATCTGCCGACGGTATCGCAGGGCGGGAGGTGACGACTTGGATCTGCACCGTGCCTTGATGGAACGCACGATGATCGGTATGGACATCATGCCCGCCGCTACGCACCTAACGTGTTCGATGTTGTCCAGCGCTCACCCGAGAGAGACCTTCGGAAAAACGAACATCCACACGATGCCCTACGGCATTGATAGTGCCAGGAAGACACACATCGGTGCACTTGACCTGATCGATGTCGAACAGGCTTACTCCTTGTTCGCTACGGGCGAGGCGATAGGTGGGCAAGAGCCCGACGCCAACAGCGTGCATTCAGTCTCGGTCAAGAGCGCGTCCTGTGATCTGGTGATTATGAACCCACCGTTCACGCGACCGACAAACCACGAGTCACGGCACTCGGACATTCCCATTCCGTCGTTCGCGGGATTCAGCACGTCCAAGGACGAGCAAAAGGCCATGTCGAGGAAGCTGCGAAGGATCAAGGCTGACTTTGGCGATGGAAATGCAGGACTCGCCTCGAACTTCATGGACTTGGCACATCGAAAACTGAAAGACGGCGGAGTGATGGCGCTGGTGCTGCCGTTTGCCTTGATCCAGGGCAAGGCCTGGAGCCGGACGCGGACGATGCTTGAAAAGCACTACAGCGATGTCCATTTCGTCTCCATCGCTGCGACAGGATCTACGGACAGGGCATTTTCGGCGGACACGGGCATGGCCGAATGTCTTGTCGTAGCAACCAAAGGGAGCACGGATAATGCTTCCGCCCTGTTCTCCAATCTCGAATCCAGGCCCGTATCTCTCCTGGAGGCCATCTCGGCCTCTAGGCCTGCCAAGGACGCGGCCATTGTGGGTGACCTCCGCAATGCGGGGGCTGCCGGCAGCCGATCCGTCAGCGTGATCAAGACAGCGCAAAGCTTACAAACCGGGAGGCTGCTACTACCTCGCCAAGCGCGGGGGATCAAGTTGCCCATCACATTGCTCGGCGCTGTCGCGCAGCGTGGTCTTGTTCACAGGGATATCACTGGCGGCCCTAAGGATCGCAACCAGACAGGGCGGGGTCCATTCGTTAAGCGTCCGATCTTTTTCGGAGAGATTCCAACCTATCCCATGCTCTGGGCACATTCCGCCATCCGGGAGCGCAGGTTCGTAGTGCAGTTTGATTCTTGTGGAGATCCCCGTCATGGTGACGAAGAGCGTGCGATAGAGCGCTGGGGACGGTCGGCCTCCAGATTGCACGCTAATCTGGACTTCCGACTGAACTCCCAGAGCCTCGCCCTGTGTCTCACGCCGGAGAAGTGTCTCGGCGGCCGGGCGTGGCCGAACATTACTCCCCACAACACGCGGCATGAAATTCCCCTGCTGCTGTGGGGCAACTCGACACTGGGGCTTCTGATGCACTGGTGGAAAGGAACTCGCCAGCAATCGGGAAGATCGATCATCACGATCACTGCTATCCCCGAGCTTCCCGTTCTTGACCCTAACGCTCTGACGGAGGAGCAGTTGAAACACTGTCGAGGCATTTACAATCGATTCAAGGAGAGGAAGTTTTTGCCTGCCAACGAAGCCTACCGAGACGGCACACGCCAAGATCTGGATTGCGAACTACTGTTCGGGCCGTCCAGCGTGCTGCAACTCGATTCGGACTTGGAGAATTCCCTGGACTTACTGCGCCTTCAATGGTGTGCGGAACCATCCGTGCATGGCGGTAAGGGGACAAGGCCTCGAAATGCTAAATGAACGACTTCCCGAGGCGATTCGGTCACCGTGAACGTGAGGTCATCAGTGCTGGTGTCCTGACCATCCTTGCTAATGTCCTGGAAAGCAAGCCCGCAACCACCGAGACGATGCTTTGACGCGCCGGGGAGTCATTTGTTTCCAGGGGGGGTCGCGGAGGCGTCCATCGTTCGGCCGGGTGAAAAATTCCCGTTCACTGACTTGATGCACTGGGCGTCGGCATTGCGTAGCGATCGCAAGGAACTCCATTTGGACAATACAGCATGAAGTCTTCGTTCCGCAACGAATTGCCACGCGTCTACGAACTCAAGGACATGCTGGAAGACCCCTGTCATCGAGATGCGTTTTTTCAGGATTTGGAGCAGACTCTCGAAGAGCCGAGGGCGCGTGCCGCGTTCCGTAAGCTTGAGCGCTGGCTCGACGTGTTGGATGATGCGGCATGGCAGACTCTCAAACTAAAGGCTGTGCCGCATTTGGTTTCAAGACAACGGGAGATTGGCCGGGGTTGGCAGGAGCACTTTGACGTTCTCAACGAAGCCAGAGCATTTGGTTACTTGCAGTGCCTCGACTGCACAGAAGTTCACTTCATCGAGTGTAGTGACAACAAGAGGACGCCGGACCTTGGTGCTTTACAGGATGGCCGGCCCGTCTTCTGCGAGGTCAAGACGATCAATCCCTCCGATGACGCGGCCCAAAAACAACTCCGCATAGCCAAAGGTGTCTTTGACGTCGAGAGCCCGCGTCTGGACGTTGACGAAGGTTTTCTGCGAAAGCTAAGGGCCACGCTCACTAAAGCGCTCGAACAGCTTGATGCGGTCGATCGAGAGCGCCACGCCCGCCGCATAATCTTTACCATGCTCAACTTTGATGATTGGTGGGGAGATCACCAGGATCGGTACATCGCACAGATCGATGCCGATCTGTTGCAAAATCCTCTAGACGGAGTCGCACTGGTGTTCTGCCTCAGCCGAAAAGATCTCTGGCAGCGCTCGTTCACGATGGAGTCGGCGACGTTCCTGCCCGAATAGCTGGTGGAAGACAGAATCAGCTGCTCGCGATCCTGGCCTCTATAACCGCTTCCGCTTGGTGAAGGCACACCGCGCCTCCGCCCCAGCCAAGTCCCGCTCGTTGCCGTTGTCCGAGTCCGCCAACACCGTCGGTGGCTTTTCCCGGTAAGTCACGGAGTCGTCAAGAGTGTTCGTGGTCATGCGAGCCTAGAACCTGCGGGAAAGAATAAAGTTTCGCCGGTTCTCTCTGGAGCCGTGGTACGATTCGCCGCAACGGCGAAGAACCCGGATCCAGAAAGGAGGAGATGCATGGGCATCTACAAGGTGAAAGATCGCCGGGGGAGACAGCGATACGTTGTCAGCAAGTACTGGCCGCACGGATCCGGTCGGCTCAGAATGTACGCCCCCAATTACCGGAGCGCACAGGCGCTTCAAACACGAATCGAGTCCAGCATCCTGGACGGCACCTGGAAGCAACTCAAGCAAGAACTCGCTGGTGGGAAACGCACCGTCTGGACGGTGCAGAGTTTCTACGAGCGATTTTTCGAGGAGTATTGCAAACCTCGTCTGCGCTGCTTGCGCCGCTACGCGCTCTCGTTCAAGAGCCTCAACGCCATGCTGGGGAACATTCCCCTGAAGGAATTCCAGCGCAAGGACCTCCACCGCTACGTCGCGAAACGGAAGGGACAGGTCCAGCCTGCCACGGTGAACCGCGACATCGCGGCCCTCAGCAAGCTGTTTTCCTATGCGCTGGAGTGCGGGGAAGTCGCCACGCACCCGCTGGTTCGATTCCCCAAACTGAAGGAGCCGAGGAAGGTCTTCCGGCCTTTGACGGTCAAACAGTTTCGCGACCTGGTCGAGGCGGTGGACAATCCGTACATGCAGGCGATGATCGCAGTGATCGGCGAGACGGGAATTCGCAAGGGAGAGGCATTGTCGCTCACTTGGAGCAGGGTGGATTTGGGCCGCCGGATGTTGTGGGTGGAGTTCACCAAGGACGACGAACCGAGAGAGATTCCGCTCTCGAAGTACGCTGCCGGGTACCTGGCGCGGCTGGTTCGTTACCTGACCACTCCATACGTGTTCGTCAACAGCCGGACCGGGACAAGATGGGTGAATCCCGACAAGTCACTGCGTCGTGCTGCCGAGCGGGTGGGGTTGAAGGTTGGGTTTCACGATCTGAGGCGATTCCGTTGCAGCCACTGGCTGATGCAGGGGGTGGACGTGAGGACTGTACAGAAGCTGATGGGGCACTCGGCGATCAGCACGACCATGCGCTACGCGGGTTACGTCAGTTCGCATGCGCTCCAGAGCATTCGAGAGGCACAGGCTAACGAAGACTCACAAACGCAACCGGCAACAAACAGGCAACGGGTAGCAATCAAGAGATAAAGATTGGATGGGATAATTGGGATAACTTGTTGAAAAGAAAGGATCGATCCCGTAGCTCAGTTGGACAGAGCAACGGATTTCCTACCCCCACTTCTTCTCCTCTCCACACCTTACCGGGTCAAGTCCCGGATCTCCCCGGAACTCAAGACTCTCTTGACCACCAGCACATCGTCCACCCAGCCTGTAAGTTGGTGGCGATTCGAACTCGCGCTCTCCCACCCGTGGCCGACGAAGGTTCCGCCCCGGTCCGCTCCCAGGTGCAGATTGTCCGCCATATGGACGCCGGCCAGCGGCGTGGCATCCGGTGGACCGAACATCTCGACGACCGTGTCGTCCCGGCCGAGGCGGGCGGACCCGGACAGGACCTGGCCCGATCCCGCGATCCGTCCATCCAGGTAGAGATGGACCCGGCCCCGATCGTAGGTGGCCGCCAGATGATGATACATCCCCGCAGCCAAAGGGGCGGCTGAGGCGGAGATCTCCTGCCCGTTAACGACCAGCCGCAGGACCCCGGTTCCGGGACTGAAGTCGAAGATCAGCTCTCCCAACGCTGCGGCGCCGCTGCCCCGTTGGGTGCTGAAGAGGCGCATCCGGTCCCGGCTTTGCGTCTTGACCCGGGCCGCCAGCGTAAAGTGGTGCCCGAGATGCGCGGTGCCCGGCACCTCGAGCCGGTTCGTACCCTTTCCCGGCTCGGGAAACAGCAGCGTCGACGATCCTCCGGCGCCCGCCTCGGGATCCCGGACGATGGAGAGGGAGCCATGCCGGCGTCCCGGTTGGACTCCATCCGCCGCCGCTACGTCGTCGAAACCGTCGCCGCGGGACGATTCGAACGTATAGAAAACCTCCAGCGGCGCAGGCGGGTCGGCGACCTGAACCGAATCGCCGGCCCGGAACGAGAAGAGCGAAGCGCGCGTCAGGAAGAAACGAAGCCGCCGGGGTTCGGACGGATAGGGCAGTTCGTCTCGCGCCTTCCACCTGACGGCGAAGTCCACGCCGTCTTCGGTCATGGGCCGGCAATCGTCTCTTCCATAGCCGGGCAGGACCCGGCCCTCCCCGTCCAGCACCTCCACCCGGATTTCTCCTCCGCGGGCGTTCGCGTTGAGCCGCAGCTCCCCCTCCAGGCCGAGCAGGAGGCGGGTGGTGACCGCCCCGCCCTCAACCCCGGCGTCCAGGGAGACGAAGCCGTCCTTGCGCAAGGTGGCCAAGCCGATGGCGCCATCCCCGTGCTGGAACCCATGGGTGGCGTCGAAGGCCCCGTAGTAGACGCGCAAGTTGTCGCCGGCCATCTGCGGATGGTTGAAGGTCTGGAGTTGACCGCTGTCCCACGCGCCTGGCGGGCCGTTCGCCAGAATCGGGGTTCTCTCTCCCTCCTGGCGGTCCCAGGTGACCCCGTCCCGGCTGCTCACCAGCTCACAGAAGATGGGGCCGTCGTTCTTCCCGTCCACGATCCGAAAGATCCAGAGGAACCCCAGGTACAGGCTCTGATAGGGAAAGGCCGACAGGCCGTAGAAGTCGGTGTGTTGCCCGCTCCCGGTCACCCAGCGGTCATCGAACTCGTCCGCGACCAGGATCAACTCGGCCGGGGGCCAGTGCTGGAAACGAGTCGTGGTGCTGATGGCCACCGAACGGCGCCGGTATCCCCGCACCGGAGCGTAGAGCTTCGTGTATCCCACATAGGCCCGGCGGTTGGGATCCCAGAGAAAGTGCCCCACGTCTCCGGGATCGGGCAGGACCGGATTCCTGGGAGTCTCGGTCCAACGGACGCCATCCGGAGAAGTGGCACCCCAGTAGCCCCGGACGGCGCGCCCGGGAACGTCGGCGCGGAAATCGAAATTGACCATCTTGTAACGCCGGCCGGCGTCCTCTTCCCAGGGGGTATGGATGATCTGGGGCATATGGTCCAACCGGGTCCGGTGAAAGAAGAGGTTGTTGTCCCGGGAACCCCGGTGCTCGACCAGGCCCAGGCGCGGCCGGATCCAGCGGAGGCCATCCCGGCTGGTGGCGTAGAAGTTGTGGCAGTCCCCGTCCCAGATGTCATACCAGATGCGGTAACCGCTGCCGTCCTCACCCGGCAGGACGGTGCCGTAGGGGGTGGTGCGCCGCTCGCCCCAGGAACCCGTCATGCCCAGCACGGGATTGGCCGGATGTTTTTCCAGGGGATGCCAGGTCCGGACGACCCCCCGCTTCTCCTCGATGAGGTGGTCGTCCACCAGGAGTTGCCAGGGGCCGGTCAAGTCGCCCAGGAAGGATTCCTGAGCCGACAGCGGCAGCGAAGCTGGAATCAAGAGGAACAGAAGAAAAACCGGTATCAGTCCACGAGTCCGGAAACGGGACATCGGCGGAGCGTTCGCTGTGGCTGCCTGGACTGGATCAGTTTCGAAGCGGCCGTTGCCCACGGTGGTCACGAGCCTCCCGCCGGCTCCCCTTCCCTCATTCTCCGGGCCTGATGAAGAAGACGTATTCGTTGGTGTCCTTCCCCTTGTAGTTGATGCTGTAGACGACCATCAGCTCGTCGGGCGCACCGTCTTCGTCGGTATGGATCAGGCAGTTCGCGCTGTATCCGTCCCCCCGGCCGGAATTGCTGTTGACGACGATGGCGCTGCCCCAGTTCTCCCCGTCGGAGGACTCGTAGAGAACGAAGCGGTTCGCGCCTTCTCCGTAGCTTCCGGACCTCCCATGAAGATAGTACCTGCCTCCGATTTGGCCCAGCTCCGGGTCCCGAACCTTCTGGTCTACGCGGGCTTTCCTCTGCCCGGTCCAGGTACGCCCCTGGTCCTTGCTGATGCAGTAGTAGAAGTGGTACTCGTCCTTCAATTGGTAGGCGCCGGCCAGCAACCCGCCGTCCTCCATCAAGGTCACCGCCCCGTACGAGACGTCGTCCTGCAACGGCAGGGTGCTCCGTTTCCGCCAGGATCGCCCGTCGTCGGTGCTGACGTACAGGACATGCGGACCTCCGCCATCGGAGTCGTAGATGACGTAGTTGGTGTCGCCGTCCACTGCCGTGCCCACGGGATAGCCGGCGTAGACCCCGTCAATGGACTCGTAGTGGGTCCAACTGGCCCCTTGGTCGTAGCTCCTCAGAAAACCGCTCATGGTCCGGGTGCCGCCCGTGATGAAATGGCTCATGAAGACGACTGCGGTTCCTTTGGAAGTCACCAAACCCGCTTCGATCCAGGCCGGCCGCTTGGGATTTCTCACGTAGGCCTCAAACGAATAGGGGAACCGGTGGTACATGTCCCAGGTCCTGCCGCCGTCGCGGCTCTCGGCATGCTCGCTCCAGCCATCCAGGTTGTGATCGCTGGTGTTGGTGTTGAAGGTCACGAGGCGCCCGTCGGGATACTGCATGCAGACCGGTCCGCCGTGGGAATTCCTGCCGGGAAAGTCCCGCTCCAGGTAGGAAACGATGGTCCCGTAAACGCCGTCCCCCAGCTTCGTCGACGGGTCGTAGTCGTAGATGACGGCCCCGTCGATGGACTCGTAGTCCTGCGAGAACGCCGCGCCCGCAGCCAGCGAGAAGACGCAGACCGCCACAAACGATTTCCTCACTTTCATGGATCGCTTCCTTTGACTCTTACCAATGGCAAAGGAAAGGAGCGGCGGTTTCCTAACCGCCGAACTCCAGTGTGACAAATTTGGCACCAAAGACTGGGCGATTGGAAATCGCTCCTCCTTTATTACTCGGGCCTGATGAAGAAGACGTGCTCGTTGGTGTCGACGCCCTTGTACTGGATGCTGAAGACGACCATCAGCTCGTCAAGCGTACCATCATCGTCGGTGTCAAGCAGACAGTTGGCGCTGTACCCGTCCCCCCGGCCGGTCTGTTTGCTGACGACGATGGCGCTGCCCCAGTTCTCTCCGTCGGAGGACTCGTAGAGAACGAAGCGGTCCGAACCCTCACCGTAGCTTCCGGACCTCCCATGGAGATAGTACCGGCCTCCGATCTGGCCCAGTTCCGGGTCCCGAACCTTCTGGTCGACCTTTGCCTTCCGCTCCTCGGTCCAGGTGCGGCCCTGGTCCTTGCTGATGCAGTAGTAGAAGTGGTACTCGTCTTCCGAGTGGTAGGCGCCGGCCAGCAATCCGCCGTCCGGCATCAGGGTTATGGCCCCATACCAGACGTCGTCCTGCAGCGGCAGGGTGCTCCGCTTCTGCCAGGACCGCCCGTCGTCGGTGCTGACATACAGCACATGGGGACGCCGGCCATCGGAACCGCCATCGGAATCGTAGATGACGTAGTTGGTGTCGCCGTCCACTGCCGTGCCGACGGGGTAGCCGATGTGGACTCCGTCGACCGACTCGTATGCGGTCCAGGTGGCGCCCTGGTCATAACTCCGCATGAAGCCGCTCATGGTCCGGCTTCCGCCGGTGAGGAAATGGGTCACGAAGACGACCACGGTTCCCCTGGAAGTCACCAGGCCCGCTTCGATCCAGGCCGGCCGCTTTGGGTCTCTCGAGTAGGCCTCGAACGAATAGGGAAACCGGTTGTACATCTTCCAGGTCTTGCCCCCGTCGCGGCTCTCGGCATGCTCGCTCCAGCCATCCAGGTTGTGGTCGCTGGTGTTGGTGTTGAAGGCCACGATGCGGCCGTCGGGATACTGCATACAGACCGGTCCGCCGTGAGAGTTCCTGCCGGGAAAGTCGCGCTCCAGGTTGGAAGTGACGGTCCCGAAAACGTCACCACCCAGTTTCGTATCCGGATCGTAGTCATAGACGACGGCCCCCTCGATGGACTCGTAGTCCTGGGCCAAGGCGGCGCCCGCCGCCAATCCGCAAACGCAAACAGCCAACAACAGTCTCCTCAGATTCATAATTCGCTCCCTGTGCCTCTCTCCCTCTGAAACTAAGTCTCCAAACGTGATTCGGAGATTAACACCCCCATACCAGAATTTCGATTGGAGCCGCGACTTTCCCATCGCCGGGAGCCGCGACTTTCTTCCCGCCGGGAGCGGCGACTTTCCTGTCGCCAATGGAGTGGCGGCTTTCTTGCCGCCGATTAGGAGCGGCGACATTCCTGTAGCCAATAGGGGGGCTAGGGGGGACGGCAGGGGGGGGG
>JAPPLF010000029.1 GCA_028874215.1 Acidobacteriota bacterium | reverse complement strand
CGGATCCGGCGGGGCGGGCGGGAGTTCGTGGTGTGCGGGACGAGGGGATTGCCGGGGGGCGATGGGGTTGAGGGCGCTCGGTGAGTCTTGGACCGCCCTGGAGGGAGGTTTTGCGGTGGCCGGTATTCGGGTTATATTCGGTATCATGTGCTAGGCGGAGCACGGGCGTACGGAGGTGATCCCCATGGGCCAGAGAAGTTCAATCGAATGGACGGAGGTCACTTGGAATCCGACAACGGGTTGCACCCGAGTATCGGAGGGGTGCGACAACTGTTACGCGGAAGCGTTGTCCCGGCGGCTGTTGAGCAAGATCTACCGTCGGCGCTTGCCGGCGGTAGATACGGCTGCCAACCGGCGTGACCCCTTTGCCGTCAGAATCTGGCCGGAGCGCTTGTCGCAGCCAGGCCAGTGGAAAGGACGACGCCTTGTCTTCGTCAACTCGATGTCGGATCTCTTCCATCGGGACATCCCCGGTTGGTTCCTCCGCGCCGTCTTCGAGGTGATGCTCGATGTGGATAGGCATACCTACCAAGTACTCACCAAGCGTCCGAGCCGCGTTGCCCGCTTTGTGCGAGAGAACAAGGACCTGTTCGGAGAGCAGGGACTGCCGTCGCACATCTGGATCGGGACATCGACGGAGAATCAGAACACGGCCTACCGGATCCGACACCTGAAGCAGGTTCCAGCGGCGGTTCGTTTCTTGAGCTGTGAGCCTCTGATCGGCCCGCTCAGCCTGTGCAAGGTGCTGAGTTCGGGTGGCATTCACTGGGTTATCGTAGGGGGTGAGAGTGGGCCAGGGCGACGCCCGGTCAATCCTCGGTGGGTAGCGGACCTACGGGACGAGTGCTTGGCCGCGAAGGTCCCCTTCTTCTTCAAGCAGTGGGGAGGACGTACGCCGAAGGCGGGCGGGCGTGAGTTGGAGGGGAGGGAGTGGAATGAGATTCCGGGCGGATGGGCGGAAGGGTTTCCTCAGACCATCGGAGGTGAAGGAGCCATCGGAGAACACGCTGGAGGCGGACGGGAGTGGAATGATGACTAGCTACAACCAGTTCGGTGGAGCTTGGACCGAAGACAAACTCCAGGTTTTGGAAGGCTACTTGGATGCTTATACCACCGCCCTCAAGCACCAGCCATTTGACCTCATCTACGTGGATGCGTTCGCAGGTACAGGATGGATAGAATCTGGGAACGAAGATGACTATGGAATACCGATCATGGGCTCCGCGGGTCGAGCCCTCAGTGTGAGACATCGATCATTTGATCGCATCGTGCTGGTGGACCTCGACGCCAAGAATTGCCGTCACCTGAGGGAACTGCGCCACCACTACCCGAGAAGGGTGATCGATGTCGAATGCGACGATGCCAATGTCTTTCTAAGACGCCTCCGTAGAAACACTTACGGGAGTGCTTGGCGCGGCGTCCTTTTCTTGGATCCCTTCGGCGTCCAACTGAAATGGAGTACCGTTGCTCATGTTGCGGGGCTACAGAGGCTCGATATGTGGCTGCTCTTCCCTTCCAGTGCAATCGGCAGGATGTTGCCCTTAACGCGGGATCCCGACGCCGTTGAGCCACAGTGGGTTAGCCGTTTGAATGCCGTTTTCGGTGGTGACAGTTGGCGAAAACTGTATTCGTCCACCGGCCAAGAGAATCTCTTCGGCGTGGAAGAACTGCATCGGAACCGCGGCGTTGGCGGTCTCCGTAGCATCTACGAGAGCCAACTCCAAGAGCTCTTCGGTGACCGGTTCCTAGGGCTTTCTAGGACATTGAGGAATAGGAAGAACTCACCTCTATTCGAGCTTTTTTTCTGTGTTGGCAGCTCAAGCCCTCAAGCGATCGCACTAGCCAAGAGAATCGCCACCAATAAGATCCTGAGTTGACCCCATGCCATGGCCATACGACCCAAGGGCAAGATTCGGAAGCACGAAGGCCAACTGCCAGCTACGCTTCGCAGACATGGACAGACGGTCGCGGGTGCCAGAGCGCTCGGCTTAGCGAGCCTGTTGGTCAACGAATTCGTATCTTAACCACACGCCGTCCAAGTGCCCGAAGTCTCTGTCGGTCGACAGGAGGGTCGCACCGGTGACGTGAGCTGTAGCGGCGATCCAGAGGTCGTTTTTCGACATCGGAACCGCTGGCTTCGGGGGACGAACTCCTCCCGGAGAATCGACGGGTTGACCTTGGGTTCATGCGTCGATGAGGGCGTATGCTCTCAGAATGTCAGGATCCTTGATCGGGAGATCAGGGAGTTCTGTGAGCGTCCTTTCAAGGTTGGTTCTCTTCTTCGATCCCCACCCGTTCCGCTCTGCGATGGAGAGTATCTCGCCTATGCACACAACGGAGGTGAAGGAGATCGCCTCAGGATCACCCAGATTGAACTGGTCGTGTGTGCGACGGGCCCAAGGAGCTCTCCGGGCAAGTCCCAACAGAATGTTCGTATCCAGCAAGAACCGTCGCATCGGGCCTGGCAACTAATCCAGTTGAGCCAGCAGTTCCTCGATGGGCTCATCGCCGGGCCACACACCCCAAAGCACCATCGGATCAACATGGGCGATTGCCTTGACAGGTGGGCTCCTTCTTAGGGCCGCTTGCCCGCTCGTTTCACCGTGCGGCGGGGTCTCGAAGATAGTGTCGCCGTCAGTGCGGGCGCTGATTCGGTACGCTTCGATCAGACGTGGCTGACCGTTGGGTTTGAAGTGGACCAGGCCTTGCACAGTGGCCAACTTGCCCCATAGCGGTCGGAGTAACTCTACGTCGAGGGAGCTGCGGCGTAGCCGACCCGGAAGGGTAAGCCCCTGGCCCATCAGGAGGCCGAAGCGACCCTGGCCGTGTCCGATCTCGTCGAGTCGCCCGCTTACTACGGCAGCGCGCGAGGCTGGGATCAAGTCCAATCGATGTCGGAGTCCCCGGCATTCCGAGGTCTCCAGAATAAACCCTCGCCGCGCTCCGTTCTCCGGAATCAACTCGTAGCGAACTTCTCCCGCTCCTTCGGCGGCTCTCCCCAGTTTGAGGATCTCACTAAGGGTGGAACTGTCGTAGTGGTCCCCGGTTGCGTCGGACCTTCGAGCTTCTCTGATGGCGCGGGCTCCCAGATCAAGTGCCGTGTCTCCCATTTCAGGTTGCTCAAGCCAGAAGTCTCGTTGCCCAAATTCCTGGCGAACGTCACCGAGTCTCGGGGCCTGGATATCGAGAGTTGTCGATCCTGCGCCGAGTCCTGTAACCGTTACGTTCATCGCCGCCTTTAGCCAACCCGGCTTTCGACCCTTGGCAACACTGCGGCCTGTGGCGGCCAGCCGCGTGGCTCGTTCCGCCGTTCCGAGCGGGGCACCCAACGCCCGCACCAAGGTGTTCGCCTTGATGTGGCCTTCTGCTTCGCGCAGCCCTTCAAGCCGCAACTTGTACGCCTGTTTGGTCAGTGGTCGCTCTCCCGTGTTGTGAGGCATCAAGGATCATCCCCGGCGAGCGAGGAGCCGCCCCTGCGGGCGAATAGGATACGCGGGTCCTTGCCGGCGGTCCAGTAGACGTTGCCAGTGCGGTTCTGGAGAACCAGACGGGAGTGCTCTCCCAATGGGTCTGGCGATTCGGGAGTTCGTTCCCGATCGGTTTGGAGAACGCGGTGACGGGGCGGGCCCTGCCGGGGAACCCCTACCGCTCGTACACCACCCTGCCCCCCACGACCGTCATGTCGACCTGCATGGTCTCCAGGCAGGGGTCGGCGCAGTCGAGGTAGTGCTCCGAGGTGACGACCAGGTCGGCGAGCCTGCCGACCTCGAGCGTGCCCTTGTCGGCTTCCTCGAAGGTGAGGTGGGCGTACCCCTGCGTCATC
>JAPPLF010000028.1 GCA_028874215.1 Acidobacteriota bacterium | reverse complement strand
GTTCTCCAGCCTCCTACTATAATATACGAACAATTACATGTTATGGGGTACTAGTCGAAGTGCTTCAGTTGCAAGCGCTCCGCGGCGTGGTCCGTCTGGTCGACCACGGAGGCGGCGGCGACCCCCATGGCAATGGAGATGGTCTCGCTGATCTCCTCCCGGGTGGCGCCGTACTTGAGGGCCTTTCGGAGATGTCCGTCGAGGCAACCCTCGCAATTGAATCCCAGGGACGCGGCGATGGCGATCAGCTCCTTCTGCTTGCGGTCGATGGGCGAAGACTTGTAGGTCTCCTGGTAGAACTTGAAGTAGATCTTCCGCATCCGGCGCTCGACCATGCTGTAAGAGGGCCATTTCTCCCGACTCCCCGGACTCTTCTTCACTGCCATATTGGGGAAAGGTTAGCACACCGCCGCGGGGCCGTTCCAGGCTGGCGCCAAGTGGTCAGCCCAGTCAGAGATTGCCGTTAAGCGTTGACAAAAGAGACCTTGCCGCCAGTCGGCATCAGGGGCAGGACACCTGCCCCAGCCGTTCAAACTACGAGCCGTCAGACAAGCTCAAATCGCACTTCACGGCGGACAGCCCTGGCCGCTTTCTGCAGAGTCGCTAGAGTAACGGAATCGTTCTCGGGGTTGAGCAGGCGATCAAGTTGTGACCGGCTTGTCTTCATCCGACGCGCCATCTCAGCCTTCGATAGACCGCCATCACGCATCGCGGCCTCCAGTTGGCGAACTAGTACACGCTTGATGGCCACGGCTGTGACTTCCTCCCGGATGCCTTCCTCGCACAGCCAGCTGTCAAATGAGCTTCCAATATTCTTCTTCATCGTTCCTTTCCCTGTTTGCGTCTGAGCGCCAAATCGATTTCCCTACGCGGTGTCTTCCGGCTCTTCTTGATAAATCCGTTCAGCAGCACCATTCGGCTCTCTTCAATGCAGAAGATCACCCGTCCTATCTTGCCACCGGTCAGATTGCTACGGACTTCCCAGAGGCCGCGACCCAGCGAGCGCACGAGCGAAATACCGATCGGAAAAGAGTACTCGACATCTTTGATGTCCTCGCCGATGATCTTCCGATCAACTGGGTGAAGGCTCCGGAGCCACTCGCGAACTGGCTCTCGACCGCCGTCGGTCCGGTAAAAATATGCGGGCAACCGTTTGAACCCCTGAGCCACATTGGAGAGTACCAACTTTGGTACATAACGTCAAAGGACACCGTCAAGATGACATCGATACGATCACCGACGCCGCAGTTCTTAGTCACCACTCCAGGAGGCAACGGAGTCGGCAGGCCGACGAAACGGGCTTCCGAGCAATTCTGCTACTATCTTTGACCCGTGTCTGCCGTTGGGATTCTACTGCTGCTGGCCCTCCCCGCCATGGGCCAATCCCGGGACCGGGCAAGGGTCGAACTGGTGTCCGAGCACGGACCCGTCACCATCGAGGCCGACCGGCTCGCCCGGGAATCGAAGGATCTCTGGGTTGCCGAAGGGCAGGTGGTCGTCACCCATCAGGACGGCACCATCGAAGCCGGGAGGATGACCTACGATTCCCGGACCGGCCAGCTCCTGATCCTGGAGAGTTTCGAGGTGAAACGGGGGGACCTGCGGCTCAAGGGTTCCGACGGAGAGCTGAACCTGGAAACCCAAACGGGGATTCTAAGGCAAGTGGAGGGCTCGACCGACAGGAACATCCTGGTCCAGGCAGAGACCCTGCACAAGACCGGTCCCGACAGCTATGAAGCGCGAAACGGTTTTCTGACCGCTTGTGAGGAAGCCGTCCCCAAGTGGAGCTTCACCGTCAAAAAGGGGACCATCACGAGCGGCGAGAGGGCTCGAATTCACCACACCTTCTTCAAGATCAAGAACATCCCGGTCTTCTACTTCCCCTTCATGTCGATTCCCACGGAGAAGAAGGAACGTTCCAGCGGATTCCTGCTTCCCAGCACCGGCTCCTCCGACAACAAGGGCCGGCGGTTGAGCCAGTCG
This sequence comes from Acidobacteriota bacterium, assembly GCA_028874215.1. Taxonomy (NCBI): domain Bacteria; kingdom Pseudomonadati; phylum Acidobacteriota; species Acidobacteriota bacterium. The sequence goes on along the minus strand of JAPPLF010000028.1, from coordinate 126,113 downwards.
ATCTATCTGGTCCTGGGCCGGAGCACCGACATCATCTTCCATGAGGACTACTACTCCAAGCGTGGCTTCGGACATGGCTTCGCCCTTCGGACCCGGCCCAACCAGACCAGCTCTCTGGAGTTGGATGGGTACCTGATCAAAGACAGCATGGAACAGGGAGGCGCCAGCCTCAATGGCCAGGGCGAAACCCGGTTCGGAAACGGCTACCGGGCGGTGGCCGATTTCAACTTCGTCTCCAATTTCACCTTTCGGCAGGTGTTCTCGGACAACTTCTTCACCGCCACCCGGCCCACGGAAAGCTCTACCCTCTTTATGACCAGGAACCAGGGATCGAGGAGCCTCAACGTCTCGTTCTCCCGGGAAGAGACCTTCTTTCCGGAGGGAAACGTCGTCGTCCAGAGCGCACCGGGCGCCCAGTTCCGATTGAGCGGCCACAAACTTCGGGACATTCCGGTATACCTGGATCTGGACACGTCGGCGGAGGGATTGACGCGGCGCGATTCGCTGCTGGAGACCTCGGGCCTGACCCAGCGCCTGGACTTCTTTCCTCAGATCTACGCATCCCTTCCACTGGCCCAGGGCCTCCGGCTGACTCCGAGACTGGCCTTTCGGGAGACCTTCTACGGGAACAGTCTGGCCGAGACAGGCGATGGCGACTCACGGGACGTGTTCAACGAAGAGAGCTTCTCGCGCCGCTATGCCGAATTGACGGTGGACCTGAAGGGATGGGGCCTCTCGCGGATCTACGGCGACCCTGCGCAGGGCGGGCGCATGAAGCACCTGATCGAGCCCACATTCCGATACCAGTACCGGACCGGCATCGATCGGTTCGATCGGCTTCTCCGTTTCGACCATCTGGAATCCATCACCGATACCAACGAAGTGGAATACGGACTCTTCAACCGCTTCTTCGTCAAACGCCGGACCCCCCACGGGTCCCAGACGCACGAATTGCTGGCCCTCAAGCTGGTCCAGAAGCACTTTCTGGACCCCGACTTCGGCGGTGCTTTCCAAGCCGGCGCCGTGAACCAGTTTCTCTCGTTCCACTCCCTCACCGGCTTTCCCTTCGGGGGTCTGCGAAGAGGTTTTTCTCCCATCACGGCAGTGGCGCGCGTCACGCCGGAACCCCGCGTCAATTTCGATGTCCGCACGGATTACGACCCCGATTTCCACCGCGTCCGCAACGTCGCTGTCATGGGTTTCGTCCACAGCGAGCGATTCCTTCTGGGCACCGCCTACTTCGTGACCCGGGAGCTGGAGCCGGGCACGATTCAGACCAACCAGGTCCAGGGACAGATCGCGTTGGGACACCTGGGACGAGGCGCGTCCCTGTCGAGCACCCTCAGCTACGACGTCCACTCCGCCCGATTCCTGAACTACCGCACCCGCCTCAACTATTTTTGGGACTGTTGCGGGATCTCGCTTGATTTCGTGGGGTTCAACGTCGGAGTGCGCCAGGAGAACCAGATCCGGTTTTCCTTTTACCTCAAGGGAATCGGAACCATTGGCACCATCAAACAGCCCCGGAGCGTCTTCTGACGATTTCTCCCACCGAGGCTGCCATCCTGCTTTCACTCGGGTCCAATCTGGGCCGCCGGGAACTCTACCTGGCTCGCGCTTTGAACCGTTTGGACGAACGGGGAGTGGAACCGGTTCTCTGCTCTTCGGTGTACGAGACCGAACCCGTGGGAGGTGTGGACCAAGGCCTTTTTCTGAACCTGGTTTGCCAGGTCGAGACCCGCCAAGCCCCCGCATCCCTGCTGGCCACCTGCCTGGAGGTCGAGTCCTCGCTGGGCCGGTCGCGCAACATCGCCATGGGACCGCGCAACATCGACATCGACATTCTCTTTTTCGGCCGGGAGATCGTCCGCCGGCGGGACCTGCAGATCCCCCATCCTCGATTCCGGAACCGCAGGTTCGTCCTGGTCCCCTTGAACGAGATTCTGCCCTGCTTCAAAGACCCGATTACGGGGAGAAGGCCGGACGAATTGCTCCGGCTCTGCCCGGACCGGACGCGGGTCACAAATTATTGCGCGGCCGCGCGTCACCCGGCGCCGACTTACTGGAAGATCGGATAACGCTGCCGTCCGGGTCCCGGAGCCGGTTGGATCCCGTGCGGCCATCACCATCGGCTGGTATACTCGGCGGCGTTTTTCGGGACTTGCCGAGGGTGCGATTTCCGGCCGCATGACCGTGGTTGAATCGGGAGAGACCTTTGGCATGACTGGCCGTGACCCATTCGGGGCCGAGGCAGGATGAAAGAGAACGAGCCTCAAGAAACTTCCGCCAAGCAGGAGAGCACCCTGCGGGAGTACTTCGTCACCACCGTCGTCTGCACCATCTTCGCGCTTTTCGTCACCACCTTCGTGGTTCACCCGATGACGGTTCCGACGCCTTCCATGGAACCGACGATTCTGGTGGGAGACCGGTTGCTGATCGACAAGTTCAGTTTTCGCAACGGTTACTACCCGGGTCTTCCGCTGGCCCCCGAGCGCGAGATCAGGCGGGGAGACATCGTCGTCTTCAAATTCCCCAACAACCCGGACACTCTCTACGTGAAACGAGCCATCGGGTTGCCCGGTGAGGAGTTGGAGATTCGCGGGGGAACGGTCTACATCAACGGATCAGCGTTGGAGGAGCCCTACAAGGTGCATCGCGATTCCGCCCTCGACGATGGACGGAACTATCCGCGCGATCCCCATCGGGGCAACCGCCGGAACAATACGGCCACCATCAAAATTCCGGACGGCAACTATTTCGTCATGGGGGACAACCGCGACGACAGCGCCGACAGCCGCTACTTTGGTTTTCTGCCCCGAAGCCATATCGTGGGCCGGCCCCTGGTGGTCTTCTGGTCTTACGAGGACGCGTCGGATGCCTATCTGAAGAGCTCGATCCCCGAGATGCTCGGCCTGTACCTGGAGAGGATCGTCTTTTTCGTGACCCGGACCCGATGGAGCCGGATGGGGCACGTCGTCAGTTGAACCGGGGGCCGCTGGAGGGCCGGGAGGACGCACCAGGAGTGATCAGAACGCTGCTGGCCTATTGTTCGCGATTTGGCGCATGCCTCGCCAGCCGGTACCGCCGGCGAAGCCGCCTCTACCAGGCGGGAGTCCTGGGACTCGTGGCGGCGACCTCCACCAGTCTCGCCTTCTGGTTGCAGACCGGCTCGGTACGGACGCCATCCCCCGGGACCCCGCCCGCCGCAGTTGAAGCAAATCCCGATCCATCTGCGGCCGCCCCGTCTTCTCAGCCGGAGGTCGCTGACGAAACCCGCCGGCCCGATCCCGACTTGGCACGGAAGATCGACGCTCTGCTGGACAGCAAGCGGTACCGCCGCGCCTCATGGGGAGTCGATGTGCGCTACGTCGACGGAGGAGCCGTTCTCTATTCCCGGAATCCCCTGAAATACTTCATTCCGGCCAGCAACATGAAGGTGTTCACGACGGCTGCGGTCCTGGACCGTCTGGGACCCAACTTCCGATTCGAAACCCGCCTCGGCTACGAGGGGCAACTCCAGGAGAACGGGGTTCTGACCGGAGACCTGGTCCTGATCGGGGGAGGAGATCCCGGCTTGGCCAACAAGCTGGGCTCCGGGTCCATATTCCAGCACCTGGACACCATGGCCCGGGAGGTGGAACGGGCAGGCATCCGCCTGATCCAAGGGGACGTGATCGGCGACGACTCCTTCTTCTCCTATGCGCCCCACGGACGAGGATGGAACAAGAAGGACCTGGAGTACCACTACGCCCCTCGAGTCTCCGCCCTCTCCTTCTACGACAACCTCCTGAACCTGGTGGCCCGTCCCGGCAGACGGACCGGACAGCCCATCCGTCTTGCCAGCTACCCCTCCAACTCCCTTTTCCAATTGGTCAACATGGGCACCACCGTCGCGGATGGTCCGCAAGCCACCGGATACCTCTTCCGGTCCCTGGGAAACCACAAGGCGGTCATCAGCGGCCAGATCCCCGTCAGCAGTCCGGGCTGGACTCGCCGGATCACGATGGAGGATCCCGCCCTGTACACGGCAACACTCTTGAGGGACCGTCTTCGCAAGCGAGGCATTCGGCTCGCAGGCTCGGTCCGCTCGCGTCACACCGCGCCGGCAGACGGCGTGGAAACGCAGATCATTTACGTCCACGAGTCCCCGCCTCTGATCCAGGTCATCTTTCGGGTCAATAGGGAGAGTCACAATCTCTACGCCGAGATCCTGCTCCGGACCCTGGGCGCCGTCGTCAAGGGCCGCGGAAGCGATTCGGGCGGACTCGAGGTGGTTTACGAGTTGCTTCGTGAAGCGGGGGTACCGTTGCGCCTCACCGACCTTCAGGACGGATCCGGGCTCTCGGAGCAGAACCTGATCACACCCCGGGCGCAGTCGCTGTTACTTCGGCACGTGGCGGGAAAGTCCTTCTTCCCCTTCTTCCTGGGGAGTCTGCCCGTTGCCGGCAGAAACGGCACGCTGAGCGGGCGGATGGGGGGGACATCCGCTGCCAACCGCGTCTTCGCCAAGACCGGGACCCTTTCCAACGCCATCACCCTGGGCGGCTACGTCCAATCCCGATCCTCGGAATTGTTGGCCTTTTCCATCCTGGTCAACGACCACCGCTTCGGTCACTGGAACGCCCGCCGCGGCATCGACCAGATCTGCAGCCTGCTGGCCCGGCATTAGGAAATCCTGACTACACCATGGCGGGATAAGCTCCGGATTTCCCAGCCGAGCGCCAATCCTTGCCGTTACAGATCCAGATGCAGACGGAGAGCATCGTCGATCTCATCCATGGTCCGCAATGGTACTCGGCCGATCCGAGCCTGGAGCCGTTCGATTGCGACGGCACGAACCTGCTCGGCCTGGGCCTTCGAATCACGACTCAGGCCACAGGAGCGGGCATGGAGGCGGACTTGGAACGGGTACACCTTCCGCACGCTGCCAGTCACCGGAACCACGGTAACGACTCCACGTCCCAATCCGGTGGCACTCTGGTTGGCACCATTGTTGCTCACGATCACTGCCGGGCGGCGATATGCTGCCTCAGCGCCCGCCGGGATGCTGAAATCTACTGTCCAGATGTCACCCCGACGCACCTGTTGCAACCGGTTCAAGGTTTCAGTCCGTCAGTGGTTGAACGGTCCCATGCGTCGGCGTCGTCTCCGTAATCCCATTCATCCCACGCGGCCGCGTAGTCGCGAGCGAGATCCGTCGTACGCAAAAGGTGCAGCGCTGCCCGAACCACTGCGGACCGAGACTTGATGCCTTGAGAGCGGGCATAGTCGTCGAGAAAGCCGACTTCTTCTTCGCCGAGGCTGATGCTGAGTTTCATCCCGTCTATGCTACCTAAAATACTACTACTTATGCTACTGGTGATCGCGGTCAGGGTAGCGCTTCCGGGCAAAAACCACAGGACCTTTACTAGATCTCGCGCCCGTCACCGGGTGGCTCAAACCGTGCCGCTATTCCCGCGCCTTCGAACCGGCCGAACGCCTTTTTCGATGGTCTCCCGGTAGTAGGCCTCATAGAGGGGCGCGACATGTTGCGCCGAATAGCGCTGGGCACGCTTCCGGCAATTGATTCTGAGTTGCCCCAGCCGATCCTCCGCAAGCAGGCTCAAGGCGGCCTGAGCCATGCCGGCCACATCACCCACCGGGTGGAGCAGGCCGGTCTCGTCTTCCCGGATCAACTCCGGGACCCCGCCCACGCGCGTGGCCACCACCGGAACTCCGCAGGCCATGGCCTCCAGCGCCGCCAGGCCGAAGCTCTCTGTCTCGCTGGGCAGCAGCATAAGGTCGCAGACCGAAAGGTAGTTTTCGATGGCGTCCACCATGCCGACGAAGAAGACCGAATCACCGATCCCCAACTCGCTGGCCAGATACTGGGCGTTGGAACGCTCGACCCCGTCGCCGATCATGAGCAGGACGGCCGGGATCTGCTGACGTACCCGGTGAAAGATCCGGACCACGTCGTCCACCCGCTTGACCGGCCGGAAATTGGACAGGTGGACCAGGATCTTCTCGCCGCGGGGGGCGAAACGCCGGTGAACCTCGGGCGAAAAGCGCCGCTGCATGCGGTCCACGTCCACGAAGTTGGGAATCACGCGGATATCGCACTCGCTGCAGAACTCCCGCAGAGTCGCCTCCTTGAGGAAATGACTCACCGCCGTGACCCCGTCGCTCTGGCGGAGTCCAAACTGGGTGACGGACAGATAGGAATGGTCCCGGCCCACCAGCGTGATGTCGGTGCCGTGGAGGGTCGTGATCACCGGAACCCAGCGGGGATGGATCATCTCCCGGGCCAGGTAGCCGCTGATGGCGTGGGGAATCGCGTAGTGGACGTGCAACAGGTCAAGATTCTCCCGCTTGATCACCTCCACCATCTTGGTGGCCAGGGCCAAGTCGTAGGGAACATACTCGAAGAGGGGGTAGGCCATGGCTTCCACTTCGTGGAAGAAGATGCGTTCCCCCAACTCCAGCAGCCGGCTGGGCATGGACGAGCTGATGATGTGAACCCGGTGACCCCTCTGGGCCAAGCACTGCGACAACTCGGTCGCCACGATGCCGCTGCCGCCGTAGGTCGGGTAGCACGTGATGCCGACGTTCATGGCAATTGGGGCGGCAATCCGGTCAGGCCTGCCGGGAATGGCGGGTTTGAACGCGCCGCGGTGAGCCCGGCCATCCCGGGTTCAAACGATCTCGTCCACCTTGAACTGGATCTTTTGGAACGCTTCCTCGGAAATGGCGCCGGTGCGGCCCGATTCCATCTTTCGAGCCACATGGCGTTTCCCCTGTCGGGCAAACTGGAAGTTCCGGACGGACCCGTCTTTCAATTCGATCCGCACCCGGACCTGAGGCGCGGGAAGGTCCGTCCCCGCCTCGACGGAACCGGCGTCGATGGACTCGAACTTGATGTCATCCATGGGATACCAGAACTTGTAGGCCAGCGCCTCCTTGCCTTTTTGTTCCTCCGGCTTTTCCAGGATCCACTTGTAATCTTCGCGGCGGGCATGGATCTCCTGGTCCCCGACCATCACCACAACGGTGGCGACATCATCCTGGTCCACGTCGACGACGTCCTTGTCACGAAATTCCCACAGCTCCTGGACCAGCTTGTCCCGGACCTCCCTGCCGATGCTGAAGACGGGAGACCGGGAGGGATTGCGCGCCAGATACTGATCCTCGGCCTCCTCGAACTCGTTTCCCAGCTCCAGGGTCTCCCACTGATCCTGACCCTCCTGCTGGAAACGGACCCTGAGTTGCGGCTTCTCCAGCCCGTACCGGCCCAATTCATCGCTCTCCTCGGCGACGAACTGCTTCGCCTCGGCGAATTCCAGCGACGACAGGAGACCCGTCACGGCGCTCTGGTCGGCCGCCTCCTGGAGAGGCGATTCCAGCATCCACTTGCCGTTCTCCTTCTTGAGCCGCAGCTTCTCCGAAGCGCGATAGATCTCGACGACCGCGACCTTGTCCCGCTCCATGGAGATCACTTTCTTGTCGCGCCAATCCATCAACTTCTTGTCCGCCGTGGTGAAGAGACGATCCGACACCACGTGAACCTGCGAATCGCCCTGGACCTGGACATAGACTTTGCTTCCCGTGAAGTCGTCGCTGCCCACGCTCAGTACTCTGCTCTCGTCATCCGCCCCGACCGTGAGTTTGAGACGGGGTTCGGCCAGTCCGTACTCCTCGGGTCCCGCGCCCACCTCCTCGAACGTCCGGTCGATGCGTGCCGTCCCCAGGTCGCGAACCAGAGAGTCGACGCTGGTCTTGTCGGCGGGCCCCTCCAGCGGCGCCTTGAGGGCCCAGCCCTCGCCGATCCTCTCCAGGAGAATCGAATCTTGACCGGGACGGTCCATCCTGACCGAACTGATCTGGTCCTGTTCCAGACGGAGCAGGCTCTCCTCCCGCTCCTTGGCCGCTTGCCGCGTCTTCTCGCCTTCGATCTCGTAGAAATAGACCCAGAGGACCAGGGCCAGGAATGCAACAAAGAGGACGCCGATCTTTTTCATGGTCATCGTCCGGAAACCGCTCGGGAGCCGGCCCCGTCCCCGGAGCCGCTCCCGGGAGTCCACCGGGGCCCGGCTCAGGTGCCGCCGAGCCTTACTTCCGCCTGAGCCACACCGCCATGCCGAACACCAGGGTCACCAGCGGCATGAGGATGACGGTGGCCCAGAACATCAGAGTCGATTCTCTCCGGGTCAGATTGACTCTGCGGTTCTCCGGATCCCTGGACTGGACCGCCACCAGGTCCGTGTCCTCCGCCAGCCAACTGACGGTCATCCGCAGGAAATCGCCGTTGGCGGACGTGGTGGAGTAGGCATTGGTGGCGAAATCGGAATCGCCCACCAGGACGATGCGCGACTCGCGGGATTCGGCATCACTCTCGCCGCCATCCTCCCCACCGGCGTGAGGATCCGGTTCAGGAGACGCCTCTCCGGCGCTGTCCTGGTCTCCACCCTCTGCGTGGTGGGACGACTCCTCTCCTTCCGGTTCGCCACCGGTCTGAACGGTCTTCACCGCCACGGCCGCCAGAGCCAGGGGCCCCTGGATGTCCTTGCCCTCATCGAATGCCGCTTCGTTGCCCTCCAGGTCCGTTTCTCCCCAACTTCTGGCAGACGTGGAGAAGAGCTTCGACGAGCTGTACCCCAGCGGGCTGTCGGTCGTCTTCACGCTCTGAGCCATGGGGAAAAAGGTCATGACACCGCGCAATTCATCCGTGATCGCGTGCGTTTCGTAACTGGAGACGATAGGCGCGGCCACCCCCAGGCCGAAGAGCTGACCGACTCCACTGGCGTCGATCACCACGTTCCCGTCCACGCCCAATCCGTACTCCCCCAAAAGGCCGTCCATGGAGAACCGGGTCCGGGGGTCCAGCATCAGAAGCAGTTTCCCTCCGCCCTCCAGGTATTCCTTCAAGAGCCCGACCTCATTGGGGAGAAAGCTCACCGTGGGACCGGCGGAGATGAGAACGGCGGGATCTTCGGGCAGATCATTCTCCTGCGCCAGGTTGTAGCTCCGGACCACGTAGTTCTGCCTCTCGATCGCCTCCTTGACCTGGGACAACCCTTCAGGGCCCGATTCCTCCAGGCTCCGCTCTCCGTGACCCGTCAGGAAGTAGACGATCTTCTGTCCCTCGCGTGTCACCTTGATGATGGCGTTGGTGATCTTGGCTTCGTCAAAATCATCCACGATCTCGGTCCTGGCTCCGGCGGCCACGGCGATCTGGCCAAAGCGTTCCACGTCGAACTGGGCCACGCGGCCCGGCTCTTTCTGCGGGTCCACCACTTCGTAGTTGACCCGGGTGGAGACGTAGCGGTACTGCTGCATCAACTCCTCGAAGGCTCCGGACTGGATCTCGTCCTGGAAAAAACCCACCACCTGGATCTCTCCTTCCAGGGCTTCGACCACCTTCCGGCTCTGGCTGGAAAGGGAGAAGAGCTGATTCTCCGTCAAGTCGATTCTCCGGTTGTGTCGCAGATTGAGGAAACTCAACAGGCACACGATGGCGACCACCAGCACCGTGGAAGCGCCCGCGGCGGCGCCGTGGCGACCCCGGCGGGAGGTCAAGCCTGACCGAAGCTGACCCAGGTTCAGGACGCCCCAGAGAATCAGCAGGCCGGCGCCACCGTAGATCGCCGCCTGGGCCTTCCAGTCCCAGAGATTGTTGACGGAATAGTAGAAGTAGCCGCCGATCAGGCCTCCCGCGCCGGCGTAGATCAGGGTCTCGGAGGTGCCGAAAACCGAGACCAGGGGCTGAATCAGTTTCTTGAGCACTTCAGGACCTCCATTTCGGGGAGTTCAGGGAAACCGAAGTCAGAAAGAGTCCCATGAAGATCAGCGACAGATAGAAGAACACGTGGCTGGTGTCCAGGACTCCCCTGGTGAAGTCTTCGTAGTGGTTCATGATGGAGAGGTAGCGCAAGACTTCGTTGCCCAGCGTCGATCCGGTGCCGGCCATCCAATCCACCACCCAAAGGATGAGGAAGAAACCGAAGGAGAGAATCCCTGCCACGATCTGGCTCTCGGTCAGTGAGGACGCGAAGATTCCCAGGCTCAGGAGCGAACCGCCCAGCAGGAAGGCTCCCAGAAATCCGTTGAGAACGGGAGTCAAGGCCGGCAGCGGATCGCTGTAGAAATAAAGGAGGCACATGTTGAGGATGGTGGGAACCAGCATCACCAGGAGGAAGACCATGACCGCCGTGAACTTGCCCAGAATCAGTTGCAGGTGGGTCAGGGGCGAGGTGAAAAGCAGCTCCACGGTGCCCCGCTTCTTTTCTTCCGCGAAGACGCCCATGGTGATCAGGGGCATGAGGAAAAGAAATATGGTGCTGATGATGCTGAAGAAGCTGTTCATGATGACCGAGAACACATCCACCGGAGGCGGTGCGGACCCGAACTGCTGGGATTGCAATCCCATCTGCTGGACCCTCTCGATGAAGGAGGTGGTGATTCCGAAGAAGAAGTAGCCCGAAACCGCGAAGAAGACGCCCAGAACGGCATAGGCGATGGGACTGACGAAGAATCCGTACAGTTCCTTGCTGACAATGGCGAAATAGTTCCTCACGATGGCGCCTCCCCCTCCCGATCCGGATCGTCCCCTTCCCGGAGGGCGCTCTCCGCCGTTTCTTCCTCGGTGGTCAACTCCACGAAGACATCCTCAAGGCTGACGGAACGGACCTTCAACTCATAGAGATCGAGTCCATTCCGGATCACCTGGCGGGCCACCGCGTGGCGGATCTCGGTCTGGCCGTCCGCCTCCACCAGCACGGACGAAAGGCCGTTCTGCGGTTCTTCGACCGCCACTCGCCGCACGTGGGGGAGGGCGTTCAGCAATTCCTCAACGCGGCCGGTGTCGCCGCCCACCGTCAGGTCGATCTGTTCCCCGCCCTGCACCTGGCTGGTCAGGTTCTGGGGAGAATCGACGGCCACGATGCGTCCGCGGCTGATGATGATGACCCGGTCGCAGGTCATGCTCACTTCGGGCAGGATGTGAGTGGAGAGGATGATGGTGTGCTCACCCCGGAGACTGCCGATGAGCTCCCGGAATTCGATGATCTGCCTGGGGTCCAGACCGATGGTCGGTTCGTCCAGAATCAGGACGTCCGGGTCGTGGATCAGGGCCTGGGCCAATCCGACCCGTTGCCGGAAACCCTTGGACAGGTGCTTGATCAAGCGTTCGCCCTGACCCGACAGTCCGCACCGGTCCTTGACGATCTCCATTCGGTCGCGCGTTTCCGAACTGGTCACTCCCTTGATGGTGGCCACGAATCGAAGGTAGCTGTCCACCGTCATTTCGGTGTACAGGGGTGGGCTCTCGGGCAGGTATCCCACACGGCTCTTGGCCTCCAACGGATGCTCGAAGACGTCGTACCCGGCCACCACGGCCCGTCCCTGCGTGGCGGGGAAGAAGCCGGCCAGGATCCTCATGGTGGTGGTCTTTCCGGCTCCGTTGGGGCCCAGAAACCCGAGGATCTCTCCCTGGTGAACCTGGAAGCTCACGTCTTCGATGGCCGCCAGCAGCCCGTATCGTTTGGTCAGATGTTCCACCTCGATCATCTGCGTCCAATCTCCTGGAAAATCTCTCTGGAAATGAAGAATATTCAGGAACCGCCGGTGGCGGCTCCCGGCTCGAGACGCTAGGTCGGACCCAGCCCGGCGCTCCTCGACACTTCTCGAGACTCGCCGTACCGGTCCGTCACATAATCTTCCAATATCCGAATGAACCGGTCGGAGATCCCATCTCCCCGCAGGGTCGTGAATTGCCGTCCGTCCACGTAGACGGGCGCCTTCGGCTCTTCGCCGCTCCCCGGAAGGGAAATGCCGATGTCCGCATGCTTGGACTCCCCGGGGCCGTTGACGATGCAACCCATGACCGCCACCTTGAGTTCCTCGACGCCCGGATAGAGTTTCTTCCAGTCCACCATCCTAAGACGAAGGTGCCGTTCGATTTGTTCCGCCAATTCCTGGAAGAAGCTGCTGGTCGTTCGCCCGCAACCGGGACAGGCGCTGACCTGGGGGCTGAAGCTGCGGAGGTTGAGGGATTGGAGAATCTGTTGGGCCACACGAACCTCTTCGGCTCTGCTGGCTCCGGGCAATGGGGTCAGACTCACCCGGATGGTCTCCCCGATTCCATCGTGCAACAGGACACCCAGAGCTGCCGAACTGGCCACGATCCCGCGACTTCCCATGCCCGCTTCAGTCAGCCCCAGATGCAGAGGATAGTCACCGGAGCGTCCCAGGACCCGGTAGATCCGAATCAGCTCGGGTGCCGAGGACACCTTGGCGCTCAGAATGATGCGGTTTTTGGGAAGGCCGTACTCCCGGGCCAGTTCCGCGGACTCAAGGGCACTGGCCACGATGGCCTCCTCGAGCACCTCGCCGGCGCCCCTGGGCGCGGCCCGGGCCGCGTTGACCTCCATCAGCCGCGACAGCAGGTCCTGGTCCAACGAGCCCCAGTTGACTCCGATGCGAACCGGCTTGTCATATTCCAGCGCCAACTGAATCAGCCGCCGGAAGTTCTGGTCGCGATAGCGGCCCTTTCCCACGTTGCCGGGATTGATCCGGAACTTGCTCAGGGAACGGGCGCAGTCGGGATGGCGGCTGAGAAGCAGGTGGCCGTTGTAGTGGAAGTCTCCCACGATGGGCGCATCGTTCCCCTCTCCTCTCAACCGGCGTACGATTTCGCCGACGGACCGGGCTGCTGCGTTGCTGTTGACCGTGATCCGGACAATCTCGGATCCGGCGCCGGCCAGTTCCCGGATTTGACGGACCGTGGCCCCCACGTCGGCGGTATCCGTATTGGTCATGGACTGGACCACGATGGGCGCATCGCCGCCGACGGCGACGTCCCCCACCATGACCTGAACCGTCTTTCTGACCCCGGACATGGGCGAAATTCTACCTTACGGTCCACTTTCGCAACAACCCGGAAGGCCCTCGGAAGCACCCGGCCGACGCCCTCCGGAGAGCCGGACAAGTTGTGATGGACGGTCCGATTTCGTATCATGAAACTGCCCGTTTCGAGGCGCGGATCCGGGCTTTGGTGCGGCCATGAAGGTGCCGGGAGCGAGTTTCCGACTCGTCCATTTTTCCCTCGAAGGAGTGATTCGACGATGACCGATATCATGGAACGCCTCCTGGAAGCGTCGAGCCCGAAGGAGTTTTCGGGCTGCATGAAGGAGGCTCAGACCCATTACCCGGCTCCCGCCGATTTCGTGGAAGCGGTGGCGGGCTACCTTCCCACCCGCTTGTATGAGAGCTACTACGGCGATTCGGTTCCCCGCGGCTTCTTCGGAATCATGGCGGCCACCGAGGCCCAGACCGTTCTGCCCGAGGAAACCGGGTGGCGCCCCTATGTTCAGCAGACCTGGAGCGCCGCGAGGGAGCGGAAGCGGACTCCATGGAACCTGGACAAGATCAGCGCCCAAAACCAGGAGAGCCTGCAAAAGCGCTGGCACCACTTCACCCAAGCCGCCGAGTCGGCCGACGTGCCCGCTTCGCTGGCATGGGCCAAGGGATTTCTGGCCAACCCCTCGGACCGGGACTATTTCCGGACCCAGGGACTGTCCTACGCCCTGGCCGATACGGCTCATGGAGGGTTCAAATTTCTCTACCTGCACCAGGCCTGGAAGCTGGCTCAATCGCTCCGGTGGAAGAACCTGGAAGCAATCCTCTTCCCTGCCCTTCATTTCCTGGTGGCCGGACCCCGTGAGAAACAGCTTTCGGCCCAGGTCCGGGAGTACTGGCAGGCCAATCCCCTGACTGCGGCCCTGAAGAACAACGGGACCGTTTCCGAGGAACTTCGCTCCCGTTTCGAACAGAGCTGCCTCTTCGGAGAATCGACCGGCGAGGCGCTCGACGCCGTGGCGCTTCTGAGTCGATCCGGCGCAGGTGTGGATGTCATCCGGGACCTGCTGCTGATGACCGCGGCTCAGGCCGTGGCCAACTCGCGGACCGGTCATTGGCCGGATCCGGCCCGCGCCTTGAACTTCGTATACCTGTTGCGAGACTGGTCCAATCTGGTGGAGCCCCACCGCCGGACCTTTGCCTTGTTGTTGGGAGCCGCCCTGATCCACCAGGCGTCGGCGAAGAGTTCCGAGGGCGGACAGAATCGCGATCTGGACCAGCTTCCCGGTCATCTCCTTCCCGAAGACGCTACCCAGGTCCTGCGCAGCGTGGTCAGCCATTCGGACCCGTACGCGTCCGCCACGGCGGCCCAGGTCATTCTGGACCGGAATTCCGGGAACGGCGCCGGCCTGGCGGCGACTCTGATGGACTTGGCGGTCAAGAACGACGGGCACGTCTGCGGCGGAGATGACATCCTTCTGGTCAAGGCGGCTTCAGATTGCTACCAGGCCTCTTCGGCGACGGACAAAAGCCGGTATCTGGTCGCCACGGCTTTCTTTTTGGGGCGGATTCCCAAGAGCTACGAGCTTTTCGGTGCCTACGGCTTCAAATAGACCCGCAGAGAACAGAGTTGAGGAGAGACGGTCGCCCACGACCAGCGATCTCGCCATCATCGGCGCCGGTCCCATCGGCTTGGAGGCGGCGAGCCGGGCAGTCCTGGCCGGTCTGAACGTCGTCGTCTTCGAGAAAGGGCAGGTGGGGCACCACCTCTCCCAATGGGGTCACGTCCGGCTGTTCAGTCCCTTCCGGATGAACCACTCGGATTGGGGCCTGGAGTTGATCAAGGCCGCCTTTCCGAAGCGTCCCCTGCCTCATCCCGACAGCTACCCGACCGGCTCGGAAATGGTCGAGACCTACCTCAAGCCGTTGTCCCGGATTCCTCAACTCTCGGGCCGCGTCCTGGAGGGGATCGTGGTCCGGTCGGTGGGCCGGCAGGGGCTGGGCAAGCACGACCTCCTGGGCAAGCCGGAGCGTTCGCATCACCCCTTCAGATTGCTGGTTGAACAAGCAGGACAGAGCTGGATCCACAGGTCCCGGTCCGTCGTCGACGCCTCCGGCGTCTATTCCCGTCCCCAATTCATGGGCAACGGCAACATCGCCGCACCCGGCGAGTCCGAGGCGCAACAGGCTGCACCCGAACATTTTCACCGGCACCTGGTGGACTTGAATGGAAACCGGCGTTCCATGTTCGCCGGGCGGCGGGTGCTTCTGGTGGGAGGCGGTTATTCGGCGGCGACGACCTTGGAAGCCCTCCGCGAGCTGACCGAGACGGCGCCCCGCACCCGCGTTTACTGGGTCAACTGCTCGGTCGACACCGTTCCTTACGAGCGTTACCCGGACGATCCCTTTCCCTACCGGGACCGGATCGCCGCCCTGGCCAATTCTCTGGCCCGACGCCCGCCCTCCTGGTTGTCGTACCTGGGAGGCTCCATGGTGGACGAGATCCTGTCCTGGTCCCCGCAGGGTCCCTTCCGGGTCGTGGTTGATGCAACTCGGAACGGAGGCCGCAGACGGCGGGAGATCGAGGTGGACGAGATCATCGCACACGTGGGATTCGAGCCGGACAACTCCATCTACCGGCAACTTCAAGTCCACGAGTGCTACGCCACCTCGGGGCCCATAAAACTTGCGGCCAGCCTCCTGGGAGGATCCGGCGATTGCGGCGATCAGGCCTCCCCCGATCTCGACCTCCTGAAGAATCCGGAGCCCGACTTCTTCATCGTGGGCAACAAGAGCTACGGGACGAATTCCACGTTTCTGATCCGGCAAGGCGTGGTTCAGGTGAGGTTGATCATCGACCACTTGGCGAACCGGCTCAAAGCCCGGCATCGCCCGGCGCCGGTTGCCTGACCGGTGCGCGTCTGGAATCGACCTTGGATTCCTGCGGCACCGTCCGCCTGGGAGACCGTCACGAGGGACACCACCAGGGTCGCTCCTACCAGTCTCCCATCGCATCCAGAAAATCCTTGATCATGCGGGCCGTCAGGCCCCAGACGGAATCGCCCTGGTAATCGTAGAAGTAGACGGGAAACGGACGGCCGCCGCGATGCCGCGTCTCCACCAAGGGACGGGTGTCGCGGAAAAATGCGTAGGGCACCTGAAGGACCCGATCCACTTCCGAGGGACTCGGAGTCAGGGAGAGCCCCGGTTTCAGATAGCCCACGTAACAGGCGACATGGATGTCGGTCACGGCGTGATAGTCGTGAAACCGGCCGAGGAGCTCCACGTACTCCGGCTCGATCCCCACCTCCTCGCCGGTCTCCCTCAGAGCCGTCTGCCAGAGGGAGCGATCACCGCACTCCTCCACACCTCCCGGAAAACAGATCTGCCCCTTGTGGGTCGCGACTTCCTGGGTCCGCTTGGTCAGAAGGAAACAGGGTTCGCCCCCGCGATCCAGAAGACCCATGAGGACGGCTGCCTGAGCTTTGGAGGCGACTGGATTCCGGTGCGGCGGAATCCGCAACAAACGCTGCCGGATCCGCTCCTTCCACGCCACTTCCAAGGGAACGACTCCTGGTCCGGGTCAATCGGCGGGCCCGCCGGAGATGTATTGCTCCAACTGCCTGATGGTGAACTCCTGCTCGGAGATGATGGACTTGACGACGTCGCCGATGGAGATCATCCCCACCAGTTCTCCCCCCTCCATCACCGGAAGATGCCGGATCCGCTTTTGGGTCATGAGCCCCATGCAATCCTCCATGCCCTGCTCGGGCCGGACATAGACCACCTTTCGGCTCATGATTTCCCGGACCCGCGTACTGTGGGAGGCCTTTCCCTTGAGGATCACCTTCCTGGCGTAGTCCCGCTCCGAGAAAATACCCACGAGACGCCCCGACTCCAGCACCAGAAGCGCTCCGATGTTCTTTTCGGCCATGAGCTTGAGAGCCTCCAGAACAGACGTGCCGGGGCTCACGGACCAGACGTCGTATCCCTTGGAGTGGAGCAATTGGCGGACCGTCTTCATGGTGCGGCGTCTTCCCGTGGTTCCACCGATCCCGACCCGGTCAACGATGCCGGACCCGGATTCAAGGGGCGAAGTACTGGTTGTCCCGTTCCCAGTCGAAATACCCGCCCAGCGCCGGGACAGGTGGCAAGAACCCAACCCGGCTACGAGAGAGTCGCCGGCAGGAGTCCAGGAGTCTGCGCTCTCGCAGGAGACTAGCTCCTGCCGCGCAGGCGTCCAGGGTCGGGGCTTTCCTTGAGAACGCTTTCAAGTAGCATGGTGCCGGAGGCGGGATTCGAACCCGCACACTCGTTTCGAGCGCCACCCCCTCAAGATGGTGTGTCTGCCAAGTTCCACCACTCCGGCACGAATCTATTGCTGGCCCTCCGGCGCGGCCTCGGCCGGTGGGGTTTCCGAAGGCGTTTGCGACTCGGGAACCGCGGATTCCGGAGTTGCTCCCGTTACGGGCACGTCCTCCATCACCGTTGACTCGGTCCCCTGGGTGAAGAGAATCGCCAATCCCAAAGAGGTCACCATGAAGATCACGGCACACAAAGTGGTCCCCTTGGTGAGAAGCGTCGCCGCCGACCGGGCGCCGAACGCCGTCTGGCTGGTGGTCCCGCCGAAGGCGGACGCCAAGTCTCCCGCCTTTCCCGACTGCAGGAGAACGACGAGAATCAAAACGATGCAGGCAAGCAGGTGAAGTATCGTCAAGAGGGTCATTTTGATCTATCGATGCCTCCACAGGCCGCCTCCGACGCCAAGCCGGGCGGCCAATTCCAAAATCCGCGAACTCCGGTCTTTTTCGGTCTCCGAAAAACGGGCCGTGGGCCCATTATACTCATTTGAACTCGACAATCCGTAAGAAAGACCCGGCGTCGAGACTGGCGCCGCCGACCAGAGCCCCGTCGATGTTCTCCCGGCTCATCAGCTCTCCTGCGTTGGCCGGTTTGACGCTTCCGCCGTAGAGGATCCTGGCCGCGGCCGCCATGTCCGCCGAACAGCGCCGGGCCAGCCATTCCCGGATCATGCCATGCACCTGGTCGGCGATGTCCGGAGTCGCCGTCATGCCGGTGCCGATGGCCCAGACCGGCTCGTAGGCCACCACCAAGCCGCCCAGACGCGAGGCCTCCACCCCGGCCAGCGCTCCCGAAAGCTGCGCCTGGATCACTTCTTCCGCCCGGCCGGACTCCCGTTGGGACAGAGACTCGCCGACACACAGAATCGGGATCAGAGGCGTGGAGAGAACGGCCCTGAGCTTGCGGGAGACGGTCTCCTCCGTTTCGGAGAAATACTGGCGCCTTTCCGAGTGTCCCAGCAGGACATACCTGCAACCGCAATCCAGGAGCATCCCGGCCGAAATCTCGCCGGTAAAGGCGCCTTCGTCCTCCCAATGGAGGTTCTGTCCCCCCACTTGGATTCCGGACCCGGAGAGGGCCTCATGGACGGCCGCCAACGCGGTGAAGGCCGGGCACACCAACACTTCGCGAGACTGCAGCGCAGGACCGCCGTCCAGGAGGGCCTTCAGCCGCGCGGCCGTCTCCCTGGCTTCGGAGACGGTTTTGAACATCTTCCAGTTTGCCGCAATGATGGGTTTTCTCTGATGACTCACCTTGATCCCTCCACTGAATGCAGGTTCCCAGGGGTTCAACCGCTGCCCGACAGGACCGCAACCCCAGGTAGGGTCTTTCCGGCCAGGTAGTCCAGGGACGCTCCCCCGCCGGTGGACACGTGATCGATGGCATCCCGGACTCCGGCCCGGACGACGGCGGCCGCCGAGTCGCCGCCGCCGACGACGGAAAAGGCCCGGGAAGCCCCCACCGACCGGGCCACCCCCAGCGTGCCGGCGGCGAACTCCTCCACTTCGAATACACCGAGCGGCCCGTTCCAGATGACGGTTTCCGCCTTTTCGATCTCCTGGTGGAAACGCCGCCGGGTTCCGGGTCCGATATCCAACCCCATCTTGTCAGGCGGGAGAGAGTCCACCGGGACCGTCCAGGTCTCCTCTCCAGCAGCGCACTTCCGGGCGACCACGACATCCTCGGGAAGCACCAGGCGAGTCCCGGACTTCTTGGCTTCCCGGAGCGCCTTCCGGGCCGTCTCCAGACAGGATTCCTCCACCAGCGACCGTCCCACGTCGACTCCGAGAGCCTTCAGGAAGGTAAAGGCCATGCCTCCTCCCATCAGGATCGTATCCGCCAAGGACAGGAAGTTTTCGATCACGCCGATCTTGCCCGACACCTTGGCGCCGCCCAGTATGGCCACCACCGGAGGGCGGGGGTCCGAGAGGACCCGGTCCAGGTGACGGAGCTCCTTTTCCATCAGGAGGCCAGCGGCTCCGCGTCCCAGGAAGGTGGGGACGCCCACGGTCGAGGCATGGGATCGATGTGCGGTCCCGAACGCGTCGTTGACGTACTCCTCCGCGGGAGCCGCCAGCCGGGCCGCGAAATCAGCGTCGTTCTCCACCTCCGCGGAATGGAATCTCAGGTTTTCCAGCAGCAGGATTTCCCCCGGTCCGAGGGAATTCACGGCCCGCCGGACCGGCGGGCCCAGGCAGTCCCCGACGAATCGAACCGGACTTCCCAACAGCGACGAGAGACTGCCGGAGACCGGTTCCAGAGACAGGGACGGGTCGCGCTTGCCCCCGGGCCGGCCCAGGTGGGACGCCAACACCACTCTCGCGCCCTTTTCGACGGCGACCCTGATGCTGGGAATCGAGGCCCGGACACGGGTGTCGTCGACGACCCGTCCTGCCTGGATCGGAACGTTGTAGTCGACTCGGAGGAAGAGCGTTCTTTCCGACAGTTCCAGATCTCGAATGGATTGCTTGCGTGGGTACACTTGAACTCACCTTGTGGGAGATTCCGGACCGAAGACGGGAAACGGCCGGTGGCATCATGTCCAACTGGCGCTTCTCCGGTCCCGCCACGGTGGATCGTTATTCTGGAGTTCGGCGGCTAGAAAGCCGCCGCTCCCGGCGGTAAGAAAACCGCCGCTCCCTGCGACTGGAAAGTCGCCGCTCCTCTCCGCTAGTTGCCGCCCACCAACTCGGTCAACTCCAGGACCCGGTTGGAGTAACCCCACTCGTTGTCGTACCAGGCCAGAACCTTGACCATGTTGTTGGAGAGCGTCTTGGTGAAGGGGCCGTCCACGACAGCCGAGGCGGGATTCCGGTTGAAGTCGGTGGAGACCAGCTCTTCTTCCGTGTACTCCAGGATCCCGTTCAGTTCTCCCTCGGCCGCGCTGCGGAGGGCGTCCTTCACCTCTTCCGCATCCACGTCGGTCTCCAGGGTTGCCGTGAGATCCACCAACGAGACGGTGTGTGTCGGAACCCGGATGGAGATGCCGTCCAGACGACCCTGCAACTCAGGCAACACCAAGGTCACCGCGCGCGCCGCACCGGTGGTGGTGGGAATCATGGACACGGCCGCGGCGCGGGCGCGCCTCAGATCGGAATGGGGCAGGTCCAGGATCTGCTGATCGTTGGTATAGCTGTGAATAGTCGTCATCAATCCCTTGGCCAGGCCGAACCGACGGTGGAGAACTTTGGCCACGGGAGCCAGGCAATTGGTGGTGCAACTGGCATTGGAGATGATGGAGTGATTTTCCGGGTCGTAGTCCTCCTCGTTGACCCCGAGACAGACGGTGACGTCGGGACCCTTGGCGGGCGCGCTGATGATCACCTTTCCCACCGAGCCGCCCAGATGCTTCGCGGCCAGCTCCCTCTTGGTGAAGAAACCGGTGGATTCGATGACCAGCTCGACTCCCTCATCGCTCCAAGGAATCCGGCCCGGGTCGCGCTGGGAGAAAATCCGGATGGGCCGGCCGCCCACGACCATGTTGTCTCCCTCCACTTCCACGCCTTGCTGCAAGCGGCCGTAAACCGAGTCGTAGCGCAACAGGTGCGCCAGCGTCCGCGGACTGGTGAT
The DNA here is from genome assembly GCA_028874215.1 of Acidobacteriota bacterium. Lineage (NCBI taxonomy): Bacteria > Pseudomonadati > Acidobacteriota > Acidobacteriota bacterium. The sequence goes on along the minus strand of JAPPLF010000028.1, from coordinate 105,347 downwards.
GTCATTGATGGCCACGACCTCCACCGGCGTCTCCCGGTCCAGGGCCGCCCGAAACACGTTCCTGCCAATTCGTCCGAAACCGTTGATTCCAACTCTCAATTCCGTCTCCTCCTGCTTGATCCTCGCTCTTCGAAAAACGGCGGCCAGTATATCAGTCCCCACGGCGGACCGGCCGGCTGGTTCTACTTACGGGCTCGTTCCCCCGGACCCATCTCCGGCGGCGGATTCCGTGTAGGGATCCGAGCCGCCGTTTCGAGTGTGGAAACGGCGGTGCCCCCAGAGCCAGCAGTGGGGAAACTCGCGAACCATATCTTCGATGTACCGGTTGAACCGGGCGGTGTTGGTCCGGGCGTCTTCCGCGTCATTCCCGGTCCTGACCAATTCCACGCGCCGGTAGAAGCGGATCCGGTAGCGGCCCCGCCGCCGGCCCGGATAGATGAATCCGGGAACCACGGGATGGGAGGTCCTCAGGGCCAGCGCCGCCACTCCGGCATGAGTGCTGGCCAAACGTCCGAACAGAGGAACGAACACTCCGTCCTTCCGCTGAGTGTTCTGATCGATAAGCAGCCCCACGTCGTTTCCCCGGGAAAGCCCTCGAAAGATCCTTCTCATGGAATGCCGTTTGGGCAGGACCCGGTTGCCGGGCCAACTCCGGATCCGGGTGATCCACGCCTCCAGATAGGGATTGTCGAGAGGGCGCACGACAAAACTCAAGGGATGCCCGGCAAGTGCGTGGGCCGCCGGGAGCAGTTCCCAGCAGCTCACGTGGGCGGTCAGGAAAATCACCGATCCGGTCCGGCTCTTGGCCTCCAGGTAGTTTTCCAATCCCCGCCCCGGCTCGTAGTTCACCCGGCTGCGGACCTCTGAAGCCCTCTGCCGATTCAGACGGCTCACTTCGACGGCGTGGTGACCTTGCTGGCGGTAACTTTCCCGCAGCACATTTCGGCGCCAGCCCTCGTCGCTGTCCGGAAACGCGATCCCCAGGTTGATCATGCCGATGCGCCGGTGCCTGGCGTCGGCCAGATAGACCAGTTCGGCGATGCCCCGGCAGAGAGAGTAGGCGAGGATCCGGGGCATTATCCCCACCAGCTCCACGAAACCGCGAACCATGAGATAGACCGGGAGATCGAACCAGCGACGTAGCTTCATGGAAACGGACCCACGGAAAAAGGAGCATCGTCCATCCCGACCCGGATTCCGCCGCGGCCGCGATCAGACTTCGACGCCCCCGAATCAGGCCAAATTCAAGACTTCCACACCGCCTGTCCGGCTTCAAGTCGAGGCGCGCATGGCGACTTTCAGCCCTGATCCCTAGAATTGGTTGAAGAAGGCACCGACAGCCAGGGAACAATACATGGTCCAGTTTCAACCGGTGGTTCAGGAGTGGTTCCGGGACCGTTTCGGAGAACCGACCGAGCCTCAGCGTCTCGGGTGGCCAGCCATTCAGACGGGCGGGAATGTCCTGATCGCGGCCCCGACCGGCTCCGGGAAGACACTGGCCGCCTTTCTTTGCGCCATCGACCGGTTGATCGGGCAGAGTTCCCGCGGGGAGCTGTCCCAGAGCACCCAGATCGTTTACGTCTCGCCTTTGAAGGCCCTGGCCAACGACATCCGAATGAACCTGCTGGAGCCCCTGGAGCAGATTCAGCAATTGGGCGATTCCCGGGGCATGCGGCTCTCCCCCATACAAGCGCGGGTCCGGACGGGAGACACCCTGGCCCGGGAACGCGCCCGAATGACGCGCACCCCTCCGCACATCCTGGTCACGACTCCCGAGTCCCTCTTCATCCTGCTCACCTCCCGCGGAGGACGGGAGATGCTGAAGGAGACCCGGACCGTGATCGTGGACGAGATTCACGCCCTGGCCCGGGACAAGAGGGGCTCCCACCTGAGTCTCACCCTGGAGCGGCTGGAGGACCTCACCGGATCCGCGATTCAGAGAATCGGGCTCTCGGCGACCCAGAAACCGATCCGGGAAATCGCCGGGTTTCTCACCGGACCCGATCGCCGGGCCCGCATCATCGACGTGGGTCACCGCCGGAAGATGGATCTGGCCATCGAGGTCCCCGGCGCCGAGCGGGGAGCGGTCATCTCCCACGAGACCTGGGACGACATCTACAACCGCATCACCGAGCTCATCGAGGAGCATCGCGCCACGCTGGTCTTCGTCAACACCCGGCGGCTGGCCGAACGCCTGGCTCATCAACTGGCCCAGCGGCTCGGCGAATCGGCCGTTCAGGCCCACCACGGGAGCCTCTCCCGCGAGATCCGGCTGGACGTGGAGTCGCGGTTGAAACAGGGCGAACTCAAGGGAGTGGTGGCCACCGCCTCTTTGGAGTTGGGAATCGACGTGGGCTGGGTGGACCTGGTCTGCCAGATCGGCTCGACGCGAAATATCGCCCTCCTGCTCCAGAGGGTGGGCCGATCGGGACACTGGAAGGGCGCCATTCCCAAGGGTCGAATCTTCCCCACAACTCGGGACGAGCTGTTGGAGAGCGCCGCCCTGGTCCGGTCCATCCACGACGGGACCTTGGACCGCATCATCATTCCCCGCTGCCCGCTGGACGTCCTGGCGCAGCAGATGGTGGCCGCCGCGGCTTCCCGGGAATGGGGTGACGAGGAAATGTTCTCCACCTATCGCCGGGCCGCCTCCTACCGGGACTTGAGCCGGCGGGACTTCGACCGGATTCTGGCCATGCTCTCCGAAGGCATCTCCACCCGCCGCAGCCGCCGGGGAGCCTACCTCCACTGGGACCGGATCCGGGGAAGGATCCGGCCGCGAAGAGGCGCCGGCCTCGTGGCCATGACCTCCGGGGGAGCCATTCCCGACAGGGCCGACTTCCTGGTCAAGGAAGAGCCCGAAGACACGGTCGTGGGGACCCTGGACGAAGACTTCGCCGTCGAGAGCAGCCGGGGCGACATCTTCCTCCTGGGCAGCACCTCGTGGAGGATCCAGCGAGTGGAATCGGGCACCGTGCGGGTCCAAAATGCCCAAGGAGCCCCGCCCACCGTCCCCTTCTGGCGGGGAGAGGCGCCCGGCCGGACCTGGGAGCTATCCGAGTCCCTCTCCCGCCTCCGGGAGGAGATCGTCCAATCCAGCGATGTCGAGGCCGAAGTGTGGCTCCGGAAGGACTGCGGCCTCGACCGGTTCGGAGCCGTCCAGGCGATCCAATACGTCCGGGCCGGCGCCGCGGCCCTGACGATGCCGCCGACCCTCGAACAGGTGGTGGCGGAGAGGTTCTTCGACGAATCGGGGGGGATGCAACTGGTGGTGCACGCCCCCTTCGGCACCCGTCTCAACCGGGCCTGGGGATTGGCATTGCGCAAGCGTTTCTGCCGGTCCTTCAACTTCGAGCTTCAGGCGGCCGCCACCGACAACGGCATCCTCATCTCGCTGAGCGATCAGCACAGCTTCCCGTTGGAGACCATCTTCTCCTTCCTGTCCGCGGCATCCGTGAGGGAGATCCTGATTCAGGCCCTGCTGGACACGCCTCTGTTCGGGACCCGGTGGCGCTGGAACGCCTGCCGCGCCCTGGCGGTTCCCCGCTTCGCCGGGGGCCGCAAGGTCCCACCGCCGCTGCAGCGCATGCGATCCGACGACCTGCTGGCATCCGTGTTTCCCGAACAGGCCGCCTGCCAGGAGAATATCCAGGGCGACATCGCCGTTCCCGATCATCCGCTGGTCCAGGAGACCCTTCACGACTGCCTCACCGAGGCCACGGATATCGAGGGCCTGGAAGAGGTCCTGGCGGGAATCGAGCGTGGAAATATTCTTACGACGGCCGTGGATACGAGGGAACCGTCTCCCTTCAGCCACGAGATCCTCAATGCCAACCCCTATGCCTTCCTGGACGACGCGCCCCTGGAGGAACGCCGGGCCCGCGCCGTCCGGACCCGGCGCAAGATCCTGCCCGAGGAGGCCCGGGACCTTTGCGATCTGGACCCCGACGCCATTCGGGAGGTCTGCACCCAGGCCTGGCCGACGATTCGCGACGCCGATGAGCTTCACGACGCCTTTCTGACCCTGGGCCTGATGGCGGAATCGGAAGTCGCGCCCCATGCAGACCTGTTGCAGCAACTCCTGGGAGAGAACCGGGTGCGCCGGGTTCGACTGCCGGCGACATCCGAAGACGCCGGATCTGACCGGGCGGCCGGCTACTTTGCGTCGGCCGAGCGGACGAGGCTGATCCGGCTGGCTTATCCGGGAGCGCTTATCGAGCCGGCGGGCCCGACCGATGCGGCCGAACCGGTCTGGGAGCGCGACCGGGACCTGGATCACCAGGAGGCCTTGACCGAACTGGTCCGCAGCCGGCTCGACGCCTCCGGCCCCCTGACCTGCGGTGAACTCTGCGCACGCCTCCGGATCCCGGAAGCCGGAGCGACGGCGGCTCTCCACGCCTTGGAGTCGGAAGGCCATACCCTCAGAGGACGTTTTCGGCCCGGCGCCGAGGAGACCGAGTGGTGCGAGAGGGGACTCCTGGCCCGCATCCACCGCATGACCCTGGGCCGGCTGCGCCGGCGGATCGCGCCGGTCTCCGCCGCCCAATTCATGCGCTTCCTCTTCCGCTGGCAACACCTCTCCCCCGCCAGCCGGCTGCACGGCGAGGTGGGCCTGTCCCTGATTCTGGAGCAGCTCCAAGGGTACGAGGCGCCGGCGGCATCCTGGGAAATGCACCTGTTCAAGGTCCGCCTTCACGACTACGAGCCTTCGCTCCTGGACCGGGCCTGCCTCTCCGGCCTCTTCACCTGGGGACGGCTCAGCAACGGGTTCTCCCGGGCGGCGCCGGATCGAACCGGCGCCCGGATGAAACCGAGCCGGTTGACGCCCATCTCCTTTTTCCGCCGGGAGGAGATGGACCACTACCTCTCCCTCCGATCCCAAGGCAACGGCGCCGACACTTCGTCCCTCTCTCATCCGGCAAGGGAGATTCTGGCCGACCTGGAGCGTTGGGGAGCGTCGTTCCTGGAAGACCTGGTGCGCGGCACCGGCCGGCTCCCGGTGGAGGTGGAAGAGGGCCTCTGGGAACTGGTGCGCTGCGGACTGGTCACGGCGGACGGGTTCGACAACCTGAGGGCCATCATCGATCCAGCGCGGAGGCGGGGTCCTCACCGCCCCTCCCGGATCCGAAAGCGCAAAGCCAGGGTGAAGCCGGCTGCGGGCCGCTGGACCCTTCTGAGGCGCCGCCGCGACCGGGAAATCGAATCCGCCGGCTCGACCCCGAACCTGGAGCCTGTGGCCCGTCAACTGCTCAAACGCTGGGGCATCGTCTTTCGCGATCTCCTGGCGCGGGAACCGTGCGCTCCTTCCTGGAGAGACCTGCTTCAGGTGTACCGCCGCCTGGAGGCCAGAGGAGAGATTCGCGGAGGACGGTTCATAGCCGGGTTTTACGGCGACCAGTTCTCGCTGCCGGAAGCCCTGGAAGCGCTCCGGGCCTGCCGGCGCCTGGACCCGGACGGCGAAGTGATCCGCGTGGCCACGGCGGACCCCTTGAACCTAGCGGGAATCATCCTTCCCGGAAACCGCGTTCGGCCCACTCCCGGCGGCTTCCTCTTTTATCGCGACGGGCTCCCGGTGGGGGATCGGGAGAATCCGCCGCCGGGATTGCCGCCCGGGACCGCTCCCCGCTTCGGCCGAAAGCCTACCTTTGCAGGTTCGCCACCACCGACTTGATCTCTTCCAGCCGATTCCTGGGGACGATCAGGGTCCGATCCCCGGCCCGGACCGCCACCAGCCCCTCGACACCCACCACGACCACCGTCTCCGACGGGTCGTCGCAATAGATCAAATTGTTTCGGGCGCCCAGGGTTCGGACCCGGCCCCGGCAGGCGTTTCCGTCCGGGTCCTCATCCAGGAAGGGCAGCAGGGCCAGCCAACCTCCCAGATCGGTCCAGGAGAAGGACGAGGCCACGCACCGCACGTCCCGGGCCTTTTCCATCACCGCGAAGTCGATGGAGATCGATTCCAGGGGATCGAGGCCGGCTACGAGTGCCCGGGGCCAGGATTCGGTCCCGAAGCTCTCTACGGCGGCGGTGAGGCGCCGGACGTGACGCGGCAGGTTCGTTTCCAACTCCCGGAGGATGGCCTGAGCGGACCAGACGAACATCCCGGAATTCCAGAAGTAGTTCCCCGAGGACACGTACTTCCGCGCCACCTCCAGATTCGGCTTTTCCCGGAAGCTGGCGACTCGGAAATGCCGGACGCCGGGGTCAAGGTCGAGCCGTTCGCCCGTTTCCAGGTAGCCGTAGGCAGTGGCCGGGGAAGTGGGACGGATCCCGAAGGTGTACAGCGCCCCGCTGGAGGCCGCGCCCCGGGCAGCCGAGACCAGGCTCTTGCGGAATTCGTCCACCGGCTCGATCAGGTGGTCGGCGGTCACCGTGGCGATGACGCAGTCTCCGAATCTCTTTCGCGCCAGGGTGGCCGCCAGGCAGACGGCGGCGGCGGTGTCCCGGCGCAGCGGCTCTCCCACCACGTTGTGAGCCGGGACCTGGGGAAGCTGCTCCCGAACCAGGGGAACGAATGCCTGGTTGGTGAGGACCAAAATGCGTTCCCGGTCGATGAGCCCGTCCAACCGGAGAAAACTCTTCTGGAGCAGGCTCTCCTCGTCGACCAGGCGGAGAAACTGCTTGGGCCGCTCGGCGGTGCTGAGAGGCCAGAAACGGGTACCGGCGCCTCCGGCCATGATGACTCCCACCAGGTCCATCCTTCTCCTCCGTTCTACGCGGCGGCGGAAACCAGGAAATTCTCGCCACCGCAGTTTGCGAGCCTCTGTCGCCGGGACAAGACGGAAAGTGTAGTAGAGTTCGGGGCGATTATGAATAGCACGAAAGGCCCCGGAACGGAGCGGGAACCGGCATGATATCTCCGTCTCAGGCCTGCCGTTGGCTGAATCTGGAGGGAGGCGTCCCGCCGGTCCACGAACCCCCTGACCCGGAGTCGTGCCGGGACTGGATCCGGGAGCGGGATCGAGCGGGAGATGCGGTCCTCATCCTGGGAGGCGGCGGCCAGTGGTTCCTGGGAAACGACCCGGAGCGGGCGACCCACATCCTTTCCGTCCGCCGGTGGGACCGGATTCTGGACCACAGTCCCGGCGACCTGACGGTCACGGTGGAGGCGGGCTGTCCTTTGAAACGGCTTCAGGAAACATTGTCCGAGGCCGCACAGTTCCTGCCCTTCCGTCCCCCCAACTACCTGCACGCCACCGTCGGCGGCGCCGTGGCCACAGCCCTGGCCGGGCGTTACGGCCCGGCCTTGGGCGGGATGCGGGAGTTCCTCATCGGCATCGAGATCCTGCACGCCGACGGCCGGCTCAGCCACGCCGGCGGGCGCGTGGTCAAGAACGTGGCCGGGTATGACCTGTGCAAGCTCTACGCCGGATCCATGGGGACCCTGGGAATCATCACTCACGCCACGTTCAAGGTGCGTCCCCTCCCCCCCGCATCCCGGACCGGGATATTGGAATTCGACCGTCTGAGCGAGCTGCTGGAGACGGCCCTTTCCTTGCGCAACGAGGTCGCGCCGGCGGCGCTGGAGTTGTTCCGTTCCGGCGCGGGATTCCGGCAGCCGGGGGCTTCATCGGAACGCTATGGTCTGGCCGTCGAGCTTCGAGATCCGGAGGGTCCGATCCAGTGGAAGAGCCGTGTGCTCGGGGAACGATGTCCCGGAATTCGATTCCTGGACGGGGCCGAGGCGGACTCTTTCTGGATGGTCCGGGACCGGGAGTTGTGTCTGGCCCTGGAGCCGGACAACGGGAGGGTCGTGGTCCGAATCAGCGCTCCCGCCGGGTTGCTGGAAAAGGTCCACCGGTGGCTGGATCAGGCACTGCCCGGTCATGGGCTCTCGGGACATGCGGCCGGCAGCACGCTCCTGGTTCTGGCGAACGGAATCGATTTTCTTCGGGACCTCCGGTCCCGTTGGAAGGGCCAGCCCGTCTACACCACCCTTTTCAAGGCGGACGCGCCCTTGAAGCGGAGCCTGGACGTCTGGGGACCCACGACCCAGCCCCTGCCGCTGATGAAGCGGATCAAGGATCGGTTCGACCCCGGGCGGACACTGAATCCGGGTCGTTTCTGGGGCCGGATCTAGCCCGACAACGGATTACGAGGGCACTGTCCGGACGGACTCGTAGAGCAATTCCACGGGGTGCTGGACCGGGATCGAGGCTCCCGAATTCTCCAGGCCGAACCGGATCTGCATGAGGCACCCCGGATTGGCCGTGGTCACCCGCTGGGGATCGACGCTCAGGATCTCGTCGAGCTTCCGATCCAGCAACTGGCCGGCGATCTCCGGCTGCAGCAGGTTGTAGATTCCGGCGCTTCCGCAGCAGCGTTCGCCGTTGGGAACCTCCAGGAGGGTCAATTCGGGGATCTGCGACATGAGGGCGCGGGGCTGGGAATAAATCCCCTGTCCGTGCAGCAGATGACAAGGATCGTCATAGGCGACCCTCAGCGGAAGCGGACCCAGTTCCCAGCCCGGATTCAGCTCCACCAGGAACTCGCAGACGTCCTTGACCTTGTGCGAGAACCGGGCCATCTCGCCGGTGCTCTCCGGAAGATGGGACCACTCCTTCATGGCGGCGCCGCAGCCGGCCGAGTTGACCACGACGGCGTCCAGATCGCACCAGGGGAAGGCCTGGAGGTTGATTCGGGCCTGCCGCACGGCCCCCTCCTGGTCCCCGGCGTGGGAGTGAAGCGCGCCGCAGCAGCGTTGACCGGGTGGGACCACGACCTCGCATCCGGCTCTCCGAAGCAGTTGAATGCTGGCCTGGTGGACCTGGGGAAAGAGGATGGGCATGACGCACCCGGACAGGAATCCGACGCGAGCCCGTCTCGGCCCCTTCGCCGGATAAAACGCTTCCAGGCGGTCCGGCGGCGGGACCGTGGGCAGCTTATTCTCCATCTCCACCAGCTTGGGAGCGGCGCGGGAGAGGATGCGGCTGGACCGTACCCAGCGTTGGAGTGTCGCCTGGTGCAGCCGCGCCAGCCGGCCGCCGAGACGCAGCAGTCCGGGAGAAGGCAGGACCCGGCGAAAGGCGAAACGCTGGATCCACGATGGGGGACGGTCCTCATAGATCTTTCCCCGGGTCTGATTCAGCATCAGCTCGTAGCGGACGCCCGAGGGACAGGCGGTTTCACAGGCCCGGCATCCCAGACAGCGGTCCAGGTGCGTCATGACCGTGTCGTCCAACGGCAGGCGTCCCTCCCGGACCAGGTCCATCAGGTAGATGCGCCCGCGCGGCGAGTCGTTCTCGTCACCCAGGACCTGGTAGGTCGGGCATTGGGGAAGGCAGAAACCGCAGTGGACGCAATCCAGGTTGACCTCGAATGGGTCCTTGACGGTCACTTTGCCCGGCATGTCTCTCCTCGCGCCGATTCCAGCTCCGAGAGCAGCTCGTCCACGCCGGCTCCGACCCGGCAGAGGGATCGGTACCTGGGCCGGACGAAACCCTCCTGGACGGCCCGGTCGAACATCCCCACCAGGGGGTCGAAATATCCACCGGCATTGAGCAGGCCCACCGGCTTGCGGTGAATTCCGAGCTGAGCCCAGGTGATCATCTCCAGTAGTTCCTCGAAGGTTCCGTATCCTCCCGGAAGGGCAACGAAGGCGTCGGACAACTCCGCCATCAACGCCTTCCGTTCGTGCATGGTGCCGACGACGTGCATGCGGGTCAGTCCCTGATGAGCCACCTCCCGGGTTGCCATGGAACGTGGAATCACGCCGATGGCCTGTCCTCCCGCCTCCAGGATCGAATCGGCGACCACGCCCATCAGCCCGGTCGCTCCACCGCCGTAGACCAGGTCGTACCCCCTGCCGGCCAGGCGGCGTCCCAACCGTCCGGCGACCTCGACATAGAGGGGACGGATTCCCGTCTTGGAGCCGCAGAAGACACAGACCCGGCTCACTCGGCCGCCCTCCCGTCCGGCACGGCCAGAAACTCGGAGGCGATGGCGCCGGAAAGAAGCAGACCCCGGCGGGTCAGACTTACCCGGTCGTCCCGCCGGGAGACAAGCCCGTTTTCGGAAAGGAATCTCAACGGTTCCCGGTAGAGCCGCCCCACGTCACGGCCGTAGCGCCGGGTCAGTTCCGAAAGAGAGACGCCGTTTGGCCGCTCCAGGCCCACGAGCATGTCCTCACCCAGAGCGCGAAGGCCGGAAAGATGTTCCTCGGAGGCCCGGGGCACGGCCCCTGCCCGGACTCCCCGGATATAGGACTCCAGGCGGGAGGTATTGGTCCAGCGGGTCCCCTGGATGAAAGAGGAAGCACACGCACCCAGACCCAGATAGGCCATGCCGTTCCAGTAGATTTCCCCCTGCCTCCATTCCCGGCCGGCCCGGGCGAATCCGGAGAGGTGGTAGTGGCCGTGTCCCGCCTCCGCGATCCGATCCAGCGCGGATTCATACATGCGCGCGACCGTCTCCTCATCCGGCTCCGGGAGCCGGTCGTCATCTATGGATCGGGCCGGCCCGGTGTCCCCCGCGGCGACGAGATTGTAGAGGGACAAGTGCTCGGGCTCCATGGCCAGGGCCTGTTCCAGATCCCCCATCCATTCTCCGAGGGTCTGGCCCGGCAGGCCGTAGAGGAGATCCAGATTGAGGTTGTCGAATCCGGCGGTCCGGGCCCACTTACAGCACGACCGGATGTCCCGGGCTTTGTGGCGGTACCCCAACAGGAGGAGATGGCGGTCCCGGAACGATTGAGCGCCCAGGCTCAGGCGATTGATGCCCAGCCGCCGCAGCGTCCTCAGGCGGTCCAACGTGAGAGTGTCGGGGGTGCATTCCAGACTCCACTCGGCGTCGCCGGCCACCCGGAAAGCTCCCCGCACCGCATCGACGAGAGAGGCAACGTCCACGGGGGCGAGTTCCGAAGAGATTCCTCCCCCGAATGAAACGGCCGGAACCGGATATCCAGCCCAAGGGCTCGTCCGGATCTCTTCCCTGAGAGCCTCCAGGTAGCGGCGTCGCGTCGCCTCCGGTTGGGGTCCCGAGTTGAAGTCGCAGTACGGACACTCGCGCCGGCAAAAAGGGATGTGAAGATAGATTCCCAACCCATTCGCCGGATCTCCTCGTCGCAACATTTATTCGTTTCCCACCCGCAGCACGCTGAGAAACGCTTCCTGGGGAATATCGACCCGGCCGATGGACTTCATTCTCCGTTTGCCACTCTTCTGGATCTCCAGCAATTTCCGCTTCCGGGTCACGTCCCCTCCGTAGCACTTGGCCAGGACGTTCTTCCGCAAGGCGCGAACGCTCTCGGCGGCAATGATCCGGGACCCCAGCGCCGCCTGGATCCGGATCTCGAAGAGTTGTTGGGGAAGCACGTCCTTGAGCCGCCCGACCAACGCCTTCCCGCGCGTGTAGGCCCTTTTCCGATGAGTGATGAAGCTCAGGGCGTCGACCCCCTGCCCATTGATCCGGATGTCCAGTTTGGACAAGTCCCCGACTCGATATCCCATGGGCTCGTAGTCGAACGAGGCATAGCCCCGGGTCCGGCTCTTCAGGGTGTCGAAGAAGTCCATGAGAATTTCGGCCAACGGAAGCTCAAAGGTGAGCACCACACGCGTCGGACCGCTGGAGTCCAGGTTCCGGAAAACGCCACGCCGGTCTTTGCACAGGTCCATGCAGACGCTCATGTACTTGTTGGGCGTGATAACGGTGGCCAGAACGTAGGGCTCCTCCACCACGTCGATCTCCCCCAGGGAGGGCCAGCGGGTCGGATTGTCGATCTCCAGGACCGAGCCGTCTTTGCAGGTCATTCGGTAGACCACCGACGGGCAGGTGGCCACCAGCTCCAGGTTGAACTCCCGCTCCAGCCGCTCCTGGATGATCTCGCTGTGGAGCAGGCCCAGGAACCCGCAGCGGAAACCGAAGCCCAGCGCCGCCGAGCTCTCGGGCTCGAAGGAGAGCGACGCGTCGTTGAGCTGAAGCCGGTTCAGGGACTCCCGAAGATCCGAGTATCGATCGCTGTTGACCGGGTAGAGGCCGCAAAAAACCATGGGGCGGCTCCGGCGGTAACCGGGCAGGGGCACGGACGCCGGGTTTGGAGCCTCGGTAATGGTCTCTCCCACCCGGCAGTCCCCGATGGCCTTGATGCCTGCGTGTACGTATCCGACCTGGCCGGCCTGGAGGATTCCGGTTTCTTTCCGTTCCGGAGCGAAGACGCCGACTCCCGCCACCTCCGCTTCCCGGCCCGAAGCCATCATGCGAATCCGCATTCCCCGCTTCAGCACGCCGTTGACGACCCGAACATAGGCGATGATTCCCAGATAGGTGTCGAAGTGACTGTCGAAGATGAGCGCCTGCAGGGGCGCCTCCGGGTCTCCCGGAGGCGGCGGAATATTTTGGACCACGCCCTCCAGGACATCGTCGATGCCCCGCCCTTCCTTGGCGCTGGCCAACACGCACTCCGAGATGTCGACGGCCAGCGTTTCGTCAATCTCCTCCATGACCCGGTCCGGGTCCGCCGCCGGGAGATCGATCTTGTTGATGACCGGCAGGATCGCCAAGTCGTGATTCATGGCCAGGCTCACGTTGGCCAGAGTCTGCGCCTCGACCCCCTGAGCGGCGTCCACCACCAGGATGGCACCCTCGCAGGCCGCCAGACTGCGCGACACCTCGTACGAGAAGTCCACGTGACCGGGAGTGTCGATGAGGTTCAACTCGTAATCGAGGCCGTCCGCGGCCTGGTAGTTCAACCGTACGGCGGCCATCTTGATGGTGATTCCCCGCTCCCGTTCCAGCTCCATCTGATCCAGTACCTGTTCCCTCATCTGCCGGGCGTCCACGGTGTCGGTCATCTCCAGCAGCCGGTCGGCCAGAGTCGACTTCCCGTGGTCGATGTGGGCGATGATGCAGAAGTTTCGGATTCGGGACTGGTCCATGGGATTGCTCTTCGTACGTCTCCGGGAGCGGACCGGGCCGCTCGCCGTCACGGGTCGCTATTGTAACAGCCCCCGACCTACGCCCTGCCCAGGCCGATGGCCAGCCGCATCAAACCATGACCAGGTCGGGAAATCTCCTGACAGACAGAGGAGAAAAGGATAGCTCCCCCACGGGAGCGGTTTCCTAACCGCCGATTCTCGAGCTGCCGGGAAACACTAGCAGAAGCGGGCGATTAGGAAATCGCCTCCCTTCCTCATTCCTCGGTTCCTCAGAAGGTCTTGCAGAGCACTCCGCCGTCGACGACCAGGACCGCTCCGGTGATGTAGCTTCCCGCCTCGCTGGCCAGCAGCAGCGCCGGTCCCACCAGCTCCTCAGGCTCGGCCCACCGGCCGAGCGCAGTGCGGTCGGAAAAGACCTGTTTCTCCGCGGGACTGAGCAGGCCACCCGGCATTTCGGTGAGAAAGGGGCCCGGCGCCAGGCAGTTGACGGTCACGTTGTACTCCCCCAGGTCCTGGGCACTGGCGCGGCAAAGCCCCAGCAGGGCGGCCTTCGTGGCCGAATAGGAGTTGCGTTTCTCTTTGGAGCCCAAACCCATGATGGAGGAGATGTGGATGATCCGGCCCCATCGCCGGGTCTTCATCTGGGGGGCCAGCGCCCGGGTGAGCGCCATGCAGGAGGTGAGATTCAACTCCACGGTGCGATCCCAGATCTCGTCGCTGATCTCGTCGATGGATTCGGGCGTATTGCAGCCCGCATTGTTGATCAGGATGTCCACCTTTCCCATGACCTCCAGTGAAGTCTCCGCCAGCGAGCGAACCTGTTCCCGGGAGGTCATGTCGGCCACGTGATAGTGAATGGTCGCATCCGGAACCCCGGCGGCCGTATTCCGCAGACCTTCTTCACCGCGGCTGCTGATCATCACCTCGGCCCCGGCCCGCGCCAACCCGTGGGCCATGGCTCTACCCAACCCCTGGCTGCCGCCGGTGATCAACGCGGTCCTGCCGCTCAGATCGAAGATGGTTCCCTTCATGTGTTCGCTCCCTTCAGTTGCAGCACCGAACCCGCGCGCCGGTGGTACCAGAGTGTACGGGGAAAGTCAAAGCACCCGTCAGAGTGATGCCAAGACCACAAGTACGCGAAATTTCCGATTCATTCTTCCGGTTCGGCGGGTACAGGGGCGGTTTCTTCGGCGCTTGGAGGGTACATGAGCACAGCCGCGACGGATTCGTTGAATTTCTTCGCCAGGGCCAACGGAGTCATTCCTGCTTCGCCCTTGGCGTTGAGCGTGGCTCCGGACAGCAACAACACTTCCGTGACTTCCGGATTCGAGTTGTTCCTGGCCGCATAGTGCAGTGGTGTATTCCCCTTGCGGCTCTTGGCATCGGGGTCCGCCCCGGCCGACAACAAGCTTTTCGCCACTTCCGCGTTGGAATTGTTCCACGCCGCATAGTGAAGTGGTGTATCGCCTCTTCGATTCCTGACGTTCGGGCCGGCGTCGGCCGCCAGCAACGCTTCCAGGACTTCCGGATTCGGATTCTGTGCCGCCGCGTAATGCAAAGGGGTATTGCCGTCCCGGTTCCTGACCCCGGTAACGGCCCCACCCTCAAGCAATGCATTCAATACCTCCGGGTTCGGGTTGTTCCCGGCCGCGCGGTGAAGCGACGTCTCGGAGTTCCAGTTCTGGTTGTTGGGATCCGCGCCGTTTGCGATCAACGCTTTCGCGACACCCGGGTTCTCATTCATTTCCGCCGCGTAGTCCAGCAGGCCGTTTCCGCGCCGGTCTCTGAGATTGGAATTGATGCCCAACGCCAGGAACACCTTGATCACTTCGGGATTCCGGCTGAACATGGCCGCGCTGAGAATCGGCGTATAGCCCGACCCGTTTCTCGCACCGACCTTCGCGCCGGCCTGGATCAGAACCTTGACCACCTCCGGATTGCCGTTGTCTGCCGCCGCATGGTGCAACGGAGTGTCACCGGCATGGTTCGTGGCATTGATCTTGGCGCCGCGCGCCAGCAACAGGCCCACGATCAAGGGATCCCGATTGTAGCGGGCTGCGTAGTGCAGCGGAGTATCGGACACGTCGTCCCGCTTTTTGGCGTCAGCTCCGGCCGACAACAACGTCTGCACCATCTCGCGGCTTCCGTTGTCGCCGATGGCCCAGTGCAGCGGCGTGGTCCCATAGTCGTCCTTGGGGTCGAGCTTGACTCGGGACTTCAGCAACACTTTGAGCACCGGCAACTTGTCCGGGTGGCTGACGGCCAGGTGCAGGGGGGTCACCCCCTCGTCGTCCTTGGCGTTTCGATTGGCTTTGGCGGCAACCAGGGCGCGTGCCACCTCGGGGTTCTCGTTGCTCCCGACCGCCAGGTGCAAGGGGGTCGCGCCGTCCTCGTCCTTGGCGTTGCGATTGGCTCCGGCTCCGATCAACGCCTGGATCACCTGGGGATTGGGATTGTTCCAGGCCGCGTTGTGAAGCGGCGTATAGCCATTTCGGTCCTTCGTGTTGACCTTGGCGCCGCCGGCGATGATGGCTCGGACCACGCCGGCGTTCCGGTTGCTCCAGGCGGCATGGTGCAACGGGGTCTCGCCACTCCCATCCTGGACCCTTGGATCGGCCCCCGCTGCCACCAGAACTCGGATCAGGCCGGGGTCGCTCCCCGTTTTGGCCTCGATCCACAGACGCTTGGCCGCCACCCTCGTCAGGAGCGCCAACGCCTGCTTACGGGATCGGCCGCCGACTCCCGTGGCCAGGTAGCGCTGCAGGGCCTCCATGGCCTCGCCGGCCGCACCGCAGAGGTTCAGAATACGCCCATACTTGAGATAGAACTGAGGAGGCAACCGGGCGCCCTGTTGCCGGTGCAGGGCCAGCGCCTCGCTCATGGATTTCCGGGCGGCTTGAGCCTGCCCTTGGCCGAGTTGTTCGTCCGCCTCGGCGAGGAACCGGTCGGCCAGGACCTGGGGCGAGTCCTGCGCGAACGAGACTCCGGCGAACGCCGGCATCAATGTGGACGCCAGCAACAACAGCGTACGGAATTCCCGCTTCATGCTTCCGGTTTGAGTTCAGTCCCGGACATCGTCTCGGGCCGGCCTTGGGACACGCGTCCCGCCGACAACCATTTGACGGCGATTCTAGCAGTCCCGTTCAAGAATCAGGAAAGAGTACTGAGACGAGAGTAGTTTACGCGTCGCGGGACTTGGATTCACGTAGAATCGGACCACGGGTTGTCGGCCCGTTTCACGCTTCTTGCGGGAAAGGCAGACGGAAACGTTGGACCGGGAATCGAAAAACACATTCCGCAAGACGCGGGTGATTCACAGTCGTTACGGATGGCGAAGCCATCGGACCGAGGCTGCTCTGGCGGGCGAACAGGGTCTGGGCCTCCTGACCATGGAGCAGCTTGCCGCCCGTTTGGCCGGGGGCTTCCTTCGGCCCATCGATCCGGATGCTCTCAAGGCCGCGGTCGCTGAATCCGTCTCCGAACCGCTGGGTGAGCTGGACAGCATCAAGACTCTGCCTGGTTTTCAACGTGCCGCCGCGGCGAGTCTGTCCAAGGCCTGGCGCGCAGGTCTGAAACTGGACGAGGAAGCTGCGGCAGCGACCAGCGAAACGGCCGGAACCCGCCTCGACTCGCTGGCTCGACTCGAGCGCGAAGTGCTCTCCAGGCTGCCCGCCAATCAACTCCGGCCCCGTGACCTGGCGGCCGCCGCGGCGCGGCGCGCCGTTCATGCGCGTTCAATTTTCGGACGAATCGAGATTCACGGCCGCACGGAGATGTCTCCGGTGTGGCGCCGTCTTCTGTCGCTCATGGGCCGGGAAACCGATGTGGTCTGGGTTGCGGAAGCGAGAGAGACCCCGGATTGGCTCCACGACTCGGGGATCGAAGTCGAGACTGCTCCGCAGGCGAGCCCCACGGTCCGGGCTCTCTCCTGTGCCAGCCCACGCCACGAGGTGCTGGAAACTCTGCGCTGGGCCCGGAAACACCTTGCCCGGGGCGTGTTGCCCCAGCAGATCGCCATCATCGCGACTTCGCCGGAGAACTGGGACGACCATCTGCTGGCACTGGGGGAAGCATGCAATCTGCCCCTCCACTTCATTCACGGCCGCACCGTGCTTTCGACGGCCGAAGGGCAGCTTGCCGCAGCCCTCGCGGAGATCCTGCTGCGCGGATTCTCACGCGCCCGGGTCGTCCGTCTGGCAGCGCTCCTCCGGACTCAAAACCAACGATTCAATACCCTGCCCGGTAATTGGTGGCAGGCCTTGCCCGACGGAGCCCCATTGCTGGACGCTGCACGCTGGCGCCGGGCGATCGCCCATATGGGCGGCCCCGACTCTCCCGCCGGCGACTGCCGGCCGCTACTGGAGGAGATCATTGGAACCCTGGCCCGGGGCCGGAAGGAAGCGGAGGCCATCGGCGAACGGCTGCTGGCCGGGAGAGCGCTCCGGATCTGGCGCAAGGCGTTGCTGGAAGGACCGGCCGCAGCACTCGACATCACCCTGACCGGACTGCGCGTCGACGACGGACTCGAGCCGGGCGCCTCCATGATCTGGGGGCCGGCATCCGCCATCGCCGCGGCTCCTCGGCCTTTCTGCCGGCTCCTGGGCCTGACCTCCCGTTCCTGGCCGCGCCGCGCGAGCGAAGATTCTCTCCTGCCGAATCACGTCATCCCGGCGGATCGTCTCGATCCCCTGCCCGTTCACGAAGCGGACCGGCGCGATTTCGAGACCATCTGGAGAACGGCGGGGGCTGAAGTCGTCTGTTCCCGGGCCCGGCGCGACAGCGAAGGGCGGCTCAACGGCATTTCTCCACTCTACCCTCATCATCTCGGCGAAACCCATCTGGCCCAGAGCCGGGAGCCGGAGCATGCCGCCAGCGCCAGCGACCGCTTGATGGCCCGGCCCGCCGAATTCCGCCGTCTCCCGAACGCGATTTCGGCGCGCGAGACTTGGCGCGATTGGCATCGACACCGATTGACCGCTCACGACGGGCTGGTCAGGAGCGGTCATCCCCTGCTGGTTCGCGCCCTCGACCGATGCCAATCCGCCAGTTCTCTGGTCAAGCTGCTGCGAGATCCCCTGGGATACCTCTGGACCTACGGATTCGGATGGAGGGCTCCCGAAGAAACGGACGAGCCGCTGACTCTCGATGCGCTGGCCTTCGGCAGCCTGCTGCACGACATTCTGCAGGAAACGGTCGCTCTCCTGGAGGAGGCTCGGGCCGGCGGTTTCGCCGCCGCTTCCGCTGAAAAAATTGAACAGGTCGCTGAACGGGCGGCAGATCACGTGAGGGCCCGGTGGGACGACTCGCGGCCGGTGCCGCCCCCCGTCGTGTGGGTCCGCAAGTGCAAGGAGGCGGAAGCGATGGCCCGGGACGCGTTGACGGTGGACGAAGAGCCTTTGCCCGGGCAGCGGAGCTGGGTCGAGGTCCCGTTCGGCGGTGGCCCCCGATTGGAGGACCTCGACGAAGAGGTCCGCTCCCGCATGCCGTGGGATCCCGGTTCCGACGTGCAAATCCCTCGCACGAAAATCCGCATCAGCGGATTCATCGACCGCCTCGATCTTACCGGGGATCGAAACCGGGCCCGGGTCACCGACTACAAGTCGGGAAAGCCGAGCCGCCGGCCGCCCCAGATCAGGGGTGGCTCGGAGCTTCAGCGGTGCCTCTACGCGTTTGCGGTCGGGAGGCTGATCTCCCCCACGCCCCAAGTGGACACGCGCCTCCTCTATCCGAGAGCCGGTGGATCCCTTTGTCCCCTGGATGACCCCGGCGAGACTCTGGAAAGACTGGCGGACTACCTGGTAGCGGCGTCGGTATCGTTCGCCCAGGGGAACGCGGTTCCCGGTCCGGACGCAAGAGAGACGTGGTACGGCTTGGCCTTTGCACTGCCGGGCGGCTCCAGGGAAAGCTATCTGGAGGTCAAGCGACCAATGGCCGACCGGGCTCTCGCCGGCATCGCCCCCCTTTGGGAGGAGCCATGACCGGTTGCACGTCTCCAACAGGTGTCAAGTGGAACACCCCCGGATTTCGACATGACAGTTGACGGATCCGTCACTCCCCTTCCCGATTCGACGGCCCGCATTACGGCCCTGACTGACCATGAGCGCACGCTTCTGGTGGAGGCCGGCGCCGGCAGCGGCAAAACTGCGCTCATGGCCGGACGGGTGGCATTGCTCATCGGAGCGGGGGCTGATCCCAAGGACATCGTCGCCATCACCTTCACGGAGGCGGCTGCGGCCGAACTGTTGGAGCGGATCGAGACCCTGGTGCGGGATCTCTTGTCCGGCGCAGTTCCCATCGAGTTGGCCGCAGCATTGCCATCCGGCCTGACCGAGGCTCAGAGGGACCATCTGAGCCGGGGAAGCGAGACGCTGGACGAAATCACCTGCACCACCATCCACGGCTTCTGCCAACAACTGATCCGGCCCTATTCGGTGGAGACCGGCCTGGACCCGGGCGCCGCCGTCATCGATCCGGCGGCGGCGGAACTCGCCTACCAGGACCTGTTGGACGCCTGGCTCTCGGCTCGGTTGGGAAGGGACCGGGGCGCCGATGGCCTGGGGCGCATTCCTCCCATCGGGGACGCTGGCGGGGAAGGGGATTTCCTGGCCGCCCTGGTGCTGGCGGCGCCCGACGAAACGCTGAGGCTCGTCAGGCGGACGGCCCGGTTCCTGAAGGAACACCGCACCGCGGAAGCCGCCCCGGCCGAGGTCGATTCGACGGTCTTTGAACGGCTCGTGGAATCCACCGGCGAGCTTGCCGCCTGGTACCGAAACTGCGGCGTAGAGGAGCCGGACACCGGGGAAATGATCCAGGATCTCCTGCGGGTCGCCGATCTCGTGGACGAGGCGGGCAGGCAGCGCCTGACCGGCCGACCCCTGGCGGCGCTTCTGGGTCATCAGCCCCCCTCCGCCTGCAAGCGGGGGACAGGAGAGTTCAAGCAGTGGCGCCGCAAGACCAAATGGAGGAACGCGGCTGCGGCCATCGGCGGAAGCGTCGCGTTGGGGGAGCAACTCAGTGCGGCCGGGCAAACTTACTACGACACTTGCTCCATGGCCTATGCGATGTTTCGGACTCAGCTCGACGCCCTGGCGTCGGCGCTTTTCGTGGCGGAGTTCGACCGCTTCCGCGAGCTCTACGGGGACTACAAGCGAAACGCCGCTCTTCTTGATTTCGACGACCTCCTGTACCAGGCGCGGGATCTCCTGAAAAACAACGAATCCGTGCGGAAGGCGCTGGCGCGCCGCTATCCCCGCATCCTGGTGGACGAGTTTCAGGATACCGATCCCCTGCAGTCCGAGATCATCTGGAGGCTCGCCGGCGAGGGAGACCCCGCTTCGCCCTGGCACGACCGGGGCATTCGTCCGGGCGCGCTGTTTGTCGTGGCAGATCCGAAACAGGCCATTTACCGGTTCCGTGGCGCGGACGTCAACACCTACTTGCTGGCAAAAAAGGCTCTTGAGCAACACGACCCGTCCGCCATCCTGGACATCACCGCCAATTTCCGCACCCGGAGGCCGATCCTGGAATACGTCAATCGGCATTTCGAGCGGCTCCTGGACAAGTCCCGGGGCCAGCCTGGATTCACACTTCTCAAGGCGATACGTCCAGGCGATGGCAGACCCTGCGTCGCCGCCTTCGACATCGAGCTGGATGCGTCGGACAGAAACGCCCGGGGGAAACCGAGCGTCCATCGTGTCCGCCGGAAAGAGGCCCAAGCCGTGGCTGCCGTCGTCGCAGACCTCATCGGAGCCTATCCGGTTGGCGGCAAGCAGGGGGAATCGCACAGGCCGGCGAGGGCCGGAGACATCGCTCTCCTCGCCCCCACCGGCACCAGTCTCTGGATCTATGAGCAGGCCTTCGAGGATCTGGAGCTTCCCATCGCCACTCAGGCCGGAAAGGGCTTCTATCGCCGGCAGGAGGTCCAGGACCTCATCGCCATCGCGCGAGTCATCGCCGATGCACGTGACACGCTGGCGCTGGGGGCTCTGATTCGAGGCCCCCTGGTGGGGCTCACCGAAGAAGAGATCGCCGACGAGATCGAGGCGCTCCATGTCCGATCCGAACGCGGCGACTCCGGCCACGGTCCCGAGACGAAGGGCGCCGTGCGCCTCTCTCTCTGGACCGACCTGGACTCCATCGGCAACCCCGTGCTCCGGAGGACCCTGGAGGTGTTGCAGAACCTGGCGCGAAAGGCCCGGCGGCTGACCCCGTACCATCTCCTGGTGGAAGCGGTCGAAGAGCTGCACGTGAATTCCATTCTTAAGGCGCGCCATCCGCGGGGAGCCGAGCGGGCACTTGCCAACGTGGAGCTGGTCCTGGAAATGGCGCGAGCCTACGCGGGGCGCGGAATCGGCGACTTCGCCCGCGCCCTCTGGCAGCGCTGGAACGACCAGGACGCGCAAGCCGAGGGCCGTCCCGACGCCGCGGCCGACGCAGTGTCGATCATCACCATGCATTCGGCCAAGGGGCTCGAGTGGCCCATCGTGATTCCCATCAACTCGACGACCACACCGCGGCGGGTGACCGGATTCCTCTACGGGCGCCGGGACGACAGCATCCACATCAAGAGTCGCCTCTTTTCGAGCCCCGAATACTCGGAAGTCCGCTCGGACGAAGAACTCGAGCTGAACGCGGAACGGGTCCGTCTCTGGTACGTGGCGCTGACCCGCGCCCGGGACCTGCTGCTGCTCCCCAGGCAGAACGCAAGGATTCCCAACGATTGGCTCAGCCTGATCGACATCGATCTCGATTCCCTTCCTTCGATTTCAGCCGGCGGAGGGTTCCGAGGAGCGCCGGGACCTGGAGCCGGCTCCAGTCCCAATGCTCAGGATCTTGCCACCTGGAAACGGGAGGCTGCCGAGATCCATGCGAACCGGCGGCAAATATCATGGGATCGACCGTCTCGTCACGAGGCGCCCGTGGAACCGGAGGAAGAAGAGGAAGCCGTATCTGCCGGTATTGAGGCGACATTGAAAGCTGTTCCAGGCGTGGCCCAAGAGACGCCGGTCCAAGGAGGATGGACCCGCGGACTGATCCTGCACAAACTGATGGAGGAACTCCTGACCGGAGAAATCCATTCGGATGAGGCCGCCGTGCGGGCGCGAGCCGCCGACCTGATTGGTCAATTGGGCCTTGACGACGAAGAAGATGCGGCGGCGGGGCCGTCCAGTGCCGAGATGGCGGCCACAGTGATGCGGACCCTGCGACTTCCCCAAGTCGCTGCCCTCCGGCCGCGGCTGGTTCCCGAGTTTCCGGTCTACGCCAGCGCCGTCGAGGGTTCGGCGGTATCTCTCACGGCCGGCATTGCCGACGCCGTCGCCATTGACGGGAAGGGGCGCATCGACGTGGTGGTGGACTGGAAGAGCGACGTGAAACCTGCCGTGAAACAGGTCGCCATGTATCACCGGCAGATTCGCGACTACCTCCGATCGACCGAAGCCCGGACCGGCCTGATCGTCTTCATGAGTTCCGGCCGCGTCGACAGAATTGCACGGGGCGGCTGACAGGCCGCCGGTAGCATCCTTTCCGGCATCCTGGGACAATCCGGGCCATGCCCGGCCGAGCGTGGCTCTACGCCCTGTCCGCCGTATTTCTCTGGTCCACCGTCGCCTCCGTCTTCAAGCTGACCCTGAGGCACGTGGACGTCATCCATCTGCTCCTGATCTCCTCCTGGACGGCCTTTCTGGCCCTGTTTCTGGTGCTGGCGGCCCAGGGAAAGGCCTCCCTCCTGCGTCGGCTCACCGGCCGCGAACTCCTCCGTTCCGCCGGCCTCGGCGCCCTGAATCCGTACCTCTACTACCTGGTTCTGTTCAAGGCCTACTCGTTGATCCCGGCCCAGGAAGCCCTGGCCCTGAACTACACCTGGCCTGTCGTCCTGGTTCTCCTCTCGGTGCCTCTGTTGGGGCAGAGGATCGGCGCAAGAAGCGTGGGCGCCATCCTGGTCAGCTTCGTCGGCGTGATTCTGATCGCCACGCGGGGGAACCTGGGAGCCTTGAGCGTCTCACACCCACTGGGCTCCTCTCTGGCGCTGGGCTCCTCACTGGTCTGGGCCCTGTTCTGGATCCTCAATCTGCGAGACCGGCGCGACCCGGTTTTGAAGCTGTTTTTGAGTTTCGGGTTCGGCTCCCTTTTCATCCTGGCCACCGTCCTGCTGGCTGAGGGGATCCGGTTTCCCAATTGGCCGGGATTATTGGGCGGTATCTATTCCGGTCTCTTCGAAATGGGACTGACCTTTCTGCTCTGGCTGAAGGCGCTGGGACTGGCCAGCACCACCGCGCGGGTCAGCAACCTGGTCTTCCTTTCCCCGTTCCTCTCCCTGGTTTTCATACGGGTGCTGATCGGCGAACCGATCCTCGCCTCCACCCTGGCCGGCCTGGTCCTCATCATCTGCGGGATCCTTCTCCAGCAGCGCCTGGGGCGTTCGTGAAACGTCCGTGGCGACTTTCTCCCCCGACTGCTAACCTGACCCCGCTCGGCATCGACGGAGAACACCATGCAAAGTTATCGGATTACCACCTACCCCGGAGATGGAATCGGCCAGGAGGTCACGGCTGAGACGCTCCGTGTATTGGAAGCGGTGCAGGACGTTGACGGCGGCTTCCGTTTGGAGGTGACCCGGGTCCCCTGGGGCTCGGACTACTACCACCGGCACGGCACGGTGGTGCCGGACGACTACCTGGAACGGTTGGCCCCCAGCGACGCCATCTTCCTGGGAGCCATCGGAGACCCGGCCCGGATTCCCGACCACGTCACCCTGGCTCCGCTGATCCGCATCCGCCAGCGCTTCGACCAGTACGCCTGCGTGAGGCCCGCCCGGCTCTTTCCGGGGGTTCGGACGCCACTCGCCGGGAAGGGGCCTCAGGACATCGACCTGGTGGTGATTCGGGAGAACTCCGAGGGTGAGTACGTCGACAACGGAGGCCGTTTCCGCGTGGGCACCCCCGATGAGTTCGCGGTCCAGACCGCCCTGCACACGCGCAAGGGGATCGAGCGGATTCTCCGCTTCGGGTTTCGGATGGCCGGCACCCGGCGGAGCCACCTGACCATGATCACCAAGTCCAACGCCCAGCGCTACGGCTTCGTGCTCTGGGACGAGGTCCTGGAACAACTCAAGTCCGAGTATCCGGACATCGAAGTGGCCAAATACCACATCGACGCAGCGGTCATGAATATGGTGCGGTGGCCCGAGCGGTTCGACGTGGTGGTGGCCTCCAACCTGTTCGGCGACATCCTGACCGATCTATCCGGGATCCTGGCGGGTGGACTGGGTCAGGCGCCCTCCTCCAACATCAACCCCGAGCGGCGATTCCCCTCCATGTTCGAACCGGTCCACGGCTCCGCGCCCGACATTACCGGCCAAGGCATCGCCAACCCCACGGCGGCTATCCTGAGCGGAGCCAACATGCTCCGCTGGCTGGGGGAGGAACGGGCCGCCGTTGCCGTTGAACAGGCCGTGGAAGTGACATTTGCCCAAGGCCACGGCACCCCCGATCTGGGCGGCGGCCATACGACCCGGTCGTTTACCGACCGAATTCTGGAGAATCTTCGAGTCTGACTCAGCCGATCAACGTTGCGAGAGCATCCACGAGACGAAGGATCTCTTCCCGAGTGTTGAAAGCGGCAACGGAAACTCGCAGCGCCGGCCTCTCCGGCTGAAACTTGACGACGATCCTCCGCTCCAGCAGATCTTCGACGAGTCTCCGTAAACCCGTTTCCCTCAGCTCTCCGTACTCCAAGGCGACGAGACCAGAGGCGCGACCCGGCTTTGTAGGAGTGAGGATCCGGACTCCAGGGCGATTCTCCAACTCCCCGAAAAGAAGTTGGACCAATTCTTGGACGTACCGCTCGATCCGGGCGGGGCCCAACGCCTCCATGATTTCCAGCGCCCGGCCCAAGCCGATCCGGAGGGCGTAGTTGTGGGTCCCCAGTTCGGAACGCAAGGCGGCCGTGACCGGCGGCCGGGGGTCTCCCGGCTTCAACCAGGTGCTGGCATCCGGGATGTAATCGGGGCGAAAATCCGCGAGCCGGTCCGGCGACACCCAGAGAAACCCGACACCCAAGGGACCCAGCAGCCATTTGTGACCTGAGGCGATGTAGTAGTCGCAGCCCAGGGCCGGAATCTCCACTGGGAACTGCCCCACAGCCTGGGCGCCGTCCAGCATCAGCCGAACTCCCCGTGTACGGGCAAGACCCGCTGCTTCCCGGGCGGGCAGCTTTCGGCCATCAAGTGTGGAAATCTGGCTGAGACAGACCATCCGCGCCCGGCCCGACAGGGCCGCCTCCAGGCTGCTGAGGAGTGCGTCGTCTCCTGCTTCCGCCGGGAAGGTCCTGACCACCACTCCACGGTGCCGCTCCAGCGCACGGCAGGCGTCCTGCGTGCTGACGTGCTCGGCCGAGGAAACGAGGATTTCGTCCCCGGCCTGCCAATCCACGCTCCGCAAAACCCGTTGCATGGCCTGGCTGGTGTTGGAGGTCCAGGCCAGATGCTCCGGCCGGACGCCCAGAAAGTCAGCCAGTTGTCGCCGGACCCGCTGCTCCTGATCCAGCAGAATTCCAGTCACCTCCGGTGAGGCCGACCCGTGACGGCTCTGGAAGGCCATCGTCTCGGCGACCACCTTGAGCACCGAATCCGGAGTCGGCCCGTAGGAACCGGTCTGAAAGTAGGCCAGCCGCCGAGTCAGGGGCAGATCTTCACGGAGTTGCCGGAAGCTCATGGGAGCTGGGGTCACGCCGTTTCGCTCCTGCGGTTCCCCTTGCCAGGCAGACTGCGAACCGCATCCCACAGATTCAGGCGCTCGATGGTGTCGGCCCGGTAGACGCCCACCTCGTCGGCCCCGGCGGCCAAGGCGGCATCGGCGCCTTGGCGGAGCAGATCCGGTGTCACCAGCTTGGGCGGGCCCCAACAGACCAGTTGGGCCACCAGGGGGACCCGGCCGGCCACGGTCCGGGCAGCCACGTGCGTGTCCTCGAAGATGTGAGCCAGATTTCCGGTGAGGTGCCGGATGTGGATCTCGTCCACCAGACCTTCCTCGACCCACGCCGGCCAGTCCTGAAGGCGCTTCCAGGCCGTCTCCGGATTGGAGGCCACGGCGACTGTCAGGCACACTTTCCGGTCCAGGCTCTCCAACTGCCGCCTCAGCTCCCGGACGAAGCGCGTGACGTACCCGGCCCGGAACAGGGCCCAGTCCCGATCCTGATTGGACAGGATCAAGGGATCCCGGCCCGACTCGCGGCGATAGTCCTCGACGATGGCCGTCTCGTAGCCGTAGACCATCACCCCATGCTCGTCCACCTGTCCCGGGACCGATTCGATCTGGAATTCCAGTTGGACGCCGTCCACGTCGTAGTCCCGGGCCATTTCCAGAAACGGCTGCTGCTCGTGGAGGCGGGCCTCGCGCGTCCCGTAGCTGAGGACCACCGATCCTGATACGTCGAAGCAGGTCATTCCGTCCCGGCGCCGCATCCAGAGCTCGGGATGGTCGTTGGCGAACCGGGTCAGGCGCCATTCGGGCAACCGGGTGCCGCTCTGGTAGTCGATGCCGGTCATTCCCGTGTACCCGACGGCGTTGTACGGATGGACCTCGATGCCTCTTTGATGGGCCTCCTCCACCAGGAACGAGAGAGGGTCCCAGCCATGAACGGAATAAAATCCCGGCACCACGGCCAGGATGTCTGCCGGATCGTGTCCGCCGCGGCCGTGGTCGAAACGGAGGCACATCTCCCGGCCCGGCGTATAGCCGGGAATGAAACGATTCACTCCGGCCTCGGCGCACTGATCCAGAAAGTCGCAGACCTTCTCCCGGTTTCCCTCGGTGGGAAACACGCCGTTGTATCCTCCGATGCCTCCCCAGACGGTGAGCCGTCTCGACATGGGCGCTCCTCCTGATCACTCCGCATACGGACGCCGTATTCCTCGGCCGCAAGCAACGACTCGCATGAGGCGGGCCATGATGACACCGGGCGGCAACCTCCGCCAGAGGGGGCAAGCAACGGAACGTCTCGCAGGCGTCTACAGGATGTCCGAAATCCGAAACTTGACCGCCGCCGCGTAGGGTCCACCGAACTGGTCCGGTGGATTCACGACGGGACCATTAACCTGGCGCATCCTGGCCAACAGGATCCAGGGACGCGGACGGGTCGCTGGCTTGCCAGCTTCGCTTCAGCCACATGGTCAAGTCGTCGAAGAGGGTGTAGTAGGTGGGCAGCACCAGCAGGGTCAGCACCGTGGAGGCGATGAGTCCGCCCATGACGGTGCGGGCCATGGGAAAGTAACGCAGGTCGAAAAAGCTGCTGTAGCTGTAGGCCAGCGGAATCAGGCCCACGACCGTGGTGGTCGCCGTCATCACGATGGGCCGGAAGCGATCGCGGCAACCTTGCAGAATCGCGCGGCGGCGGTCGATCCCGCGGCGCCGAAGGGTGTTGATGCGGTCGATGAGGACGATGCCGTTGTTCACCACGATTCCGATGAGCACCAGGAGGCCGATCTTGGCCATTATGTTGAAGGGCGTGCCGGTGATGAGCAGAAAGCCGGCGATTCCCACCACCGAAAAGGGCAGCGACAGCATGATGGCCAACGGATGGGTCAGGGATTCGAATAGCGAGGCCATGACGAAATAGACCATGAAGAGCGCCAGCAGGATGTTGAAGATCCACTCCTGATCCGATTGCTGGTTCCGCCGGGTCCAGAAGCCCAGCGACCACCCGTAGCCCTCCGGATAGTCCAACCCGTCCATGACCTCCGTCATCTGCCGGATGCCCTCGTCCTTCTTGTCTCCGGAATAGGTGGCGAAGAAGTTGGCATAGGTCTGCCGGTCCTCCCGCTGGACCTGAGCCGCAACCTTCTCGATCCGAAGCTCGGCGACCTGAGACAGGAGGATCTCCTCGCCGTCGTCTCCGTATCCCACCACGGCCGAGCGCAGGTCTTCCAGCCCGCTCCGGTCCTCCGGCCGGAGCCGGACGATGACGTCCACCTCCCCTTCCGACGTGCGGAAGCCCCGAACCTGCCGGCCTCGCATCAGAATCCCCAGGATCTGGGAGACGGATTGAGTGGAAACGCCGTAGCGGCGGGCCAGGTCCCGGCGCAGGCGGACCTGAACCTCCTCGCGAGTGCTGTCCCGGGGCGAGGACACCTGGGAAAAGTCCGGATTTTCCCGCAGGCGGGTCCGGGCCTCGCGCAGCAGTCTCTCCAGGACTCGAGGATCATCGCCGTAGAGGCTCACGTTGATCCCTTCCCGGTTCTGCCTTCCGCTCTGGCCGGACAACTCGATCCGGCAACCCGGGATCACCGGGAGACCGTCCGAGATCTCCAGGCGGATCTCCTCCATCTCTTCCAGGCTGACCTCGTCATCGTGAAGATATATTTCGGTCGAGGCATTGTTGTTGGAGAAGGAGCTGAAGACCTGGTCGATCTTGAAGGCTTCCTTGTTCTCCGCCAGGAAGGATTCCACCGGATCGACGTAGTCCCTTTCGATCTTGGCGTAGTGATAGTTCTCGGTGAATTCGTAGCTGATCCGGAGGCTGCCCGGCTCCTGGGCGTCCGGAGCGTTGTCGGGGACCACGTTCAGTAGCAGCCAGGTCGAACCGGCGACCGCCAGTGGAACCATCAGGAAACCCACCAGGAAGCGATGCCTCAGGGGCCAGGCCACCAGTTTCAGGTAGTAATCCATGATCCGCCGGCGGCCCGGCTTCCGTCCGTGCCCGGCAGGAGGGACGTCACCGCGACCTCCGGCGGAGATCGCTTCGGCGCCGGCGGCACGAGCCACGTCCAACTTCAGAAAGCGTCCCATGGCCAAGGGGATCAGGGTCAACGAGAGGAACAGGGAACAGAGGAGCGCGAAGATGATGGCCAGTCCGCAGTGGCGAAGCCAGAAACTGAGAAAGCTCTGGGCGCCGAAGACCAGGGGGACGAAAATGATGATGGAGGTGAGGGTGGCCGCGATCACCGCCATCTGCACCTCCCGGGTGCCCTGTTTGACCGCCTGCAGGCGGTCTGCCCCTTGCTCCAGATTCCGGTAGATCGATTCCAACACGACGATGGCGTTGTCCACCAACATTCCCGTCGCCAGCATCAACCCCATCATGGAGAGGACGTTCAGGCTCAGGCCGCCGAAGTAGAGGAACCCGAGGCTTCCGACCAGAGAGAGGGGGATGGCCAGGGCAACCACAAGGGCCGCGCTCCACTTGCGAAGGAAGAGGACCAGGACCCCCAGAGCCAGGAGCGCGCCAACGGTGCCGGCGGTGAGGAGTCCCTTCAGGGCCTTGACGATCTCCGCGCCGGCGTTGCGGATGACGTCCAGTTGGATTCCCTCGAGCGCGGGGTCCGACCGGATCGTTTCCAGTTCCGCCTCAACGCCCCGCACCGTCGTCACGGTGTTGGCTTCGGCCGCCTTGCGGACCCAGAGACCCACCGCGTACTCGCCGTTGAGGTGCTGGCTGGCATGGGCCGCGGGACTCTCGTAAACCACGTTGGCGACGTTTTCCAGCAGCAGACCCCGCTCGTTCACGGGAAAACGCTTGAAGTCTTCCATGGATCGGAACATGCCCCGGGTCATGGCGCCGTAGCGGACTCCGCCGTCCGTGAACCGGCCCAGGGAACGGTCCAGGTTGATGTCGGAAAGGCTCCGGAAAAGCCGGCCCGCATCCACCCGGTACCTTCGGAGCTCATCGAGACTCAGATACACGGCGATCTCGGGCCTCTGGGTTCCGAAGAGTTCGACCTCGGCCACTCCCGGGACCCGCTCGATCCGCCTCTTGATCTTCAGGTCCAGGAACTCGTAGGCGGTCTGCAAGTTCCTCTCGGACGCGACCCGCAATCCCAGGATTGGCGCATCGTCGGTACTGAAGTTCACCACGTCGATCCGCTCAACGTCTTCCGGCAGTTCAGTGCGGACCCGCTCGACCCTCTCCCTCACTTCCCCGCGCAGCCGCTGGACATCCATCTCAAAATCGAAAAAGGTCTGCACCCCGGACCTGCCGCTGCTGGAGAAAGACTGCATCCACTGGATTCCGGGGACCGTGCTCACGGCCTCTTCCACCGGTTTGGTGATGGTCTGCAGAACATGGGCCGGAGTGGCGTTGGGATAGGGAACCTGCACCATCACGAAGGGCAGGTCCAGGTCGGGAAACAGCACCAGGGGGATCTTGAACAGGGAGACCACGCCGACCAGGAGCAGCAGGGAGAAGACGGCGCAGATGGTCACCGGATAGCGGACGGAGAAGCCGGCCAGCGCCGAGGACCTGGGGCTTCCGGTGGGAGTCGATGAGGAATTCGGTTGCCGCTTACCCCGCATGGCTTGAAGTCTCCGCTCTACGGTCCAGTCCCTCGTAGAGCACCGGCACCAGGATCAACGTCAGGAGCGTGGCGAAAAGCAATCCGCCCATCACAGTAATGGCCATGGGGGTTCGCACCTCCGAGCCCTCGCCCCATCCCAGGGCCATGGGAAGCAGTCCCAGGACCGTGGTCAAGGTGGTCATGAGGATGGGCCGCAATCGCACCTGCCCCGCCTCGATCAGCGCCTCGCGCCGGCTCAATCCCCGGTGGCGGAGCTGATTGGTGTAGTCGATCAGGACGATTCCGTTGTTGACCACGATCCCGACCAGGATGATCACGCCCAGCAGAACCATGACACTGACGGTGGAGCCGGTCACGAATAGCGCGGCCACCACCCCCACCAGGGCCACCGGAACCGTGAACAGGATGACGAAAGGGTGGACCAGGGACTCGAATTGCGATGCCATCACCAGATAGACCAGGAGCACGGCCAGAGCCAGGGCGAAGAGCAGGCTGCTCCGGGAACGGTCGTACTCACGGTGTTGCCCGCCCAGCGCCACCACTGAGTCGGGCGGCAATTCCCGGGACATCCCGGAGAGCTGAGCCTCGATCTTTTGGGAGACGGTGCCCAGATCCGCTCCCGCCAGGTTGGCCGACACCACGGCCGCGCGCTGGGAACCGACACGGCGGATCTCGCCGGGTCCCCGCGAGAGCTGAACCCGGGCCACGGACCCCAACCGGATCGGCACCTGGGAATCTTCTTCCCCGGCCTCGGAACCCATCTCCGTCCGGCCCGGATTCGATCCGGACGCCGCGCCGCCTTCACCGGAGCGCTCGCCGAACGCACGGGAACGGGCGCCATCCTGGGCGCCACTCCGGTTTCCATCGGCGCCGGTGCGTTCCTGCCGGGTATTGATGACAAGGTCGCGAATATCCTGAATGGCGTCCCGGTCCGATTCGGCCGCCTGGACCAGAATATCGAGCTGCCGCTCCTGGTCCCGGTAGCGGGAGGCGACGTCGCCGCGGATCTTGCTCCTCACGATCTCGGCCGCCTGACCCTCGTCCAGACCCAGGCGAGCCAATTGCTCCCGCCGAAAACTGATCTGGACCTCCGGATTCCCCAATCGGGTCGAACTCTGAACATCGGCGACGCCGTCGATCCCGGAAAGCCGATCCATCACCTTCTCGGCGACGCTCCGCTGCGCCGCCAGGTCGTAGCTGTAGATCTCCACCTCCACCGGCTCTCTGAAGCTGAACAGGGTGGGACGGCCAAACAGGTGGGTGAGTCCCGGATATTGTCCCAGCAGGCTTCTGGTCCGGCCGATCACCCTCTCCTCGCCCGCTTTGTCGCGGCCGTCCTTCATGGAGACGTGAATCCAGCCCCGGTGCTCTTCGAGCGGACCCGTGGCGAACTGGTCATCGGCCCCTCCTCCCACGCTGGAGGAGACGGTGGCCACGCCGTCCAGATCCAACACCCGGCTCTCGACTTCCCGGATGATCCGATCGGTCTCTTCCAGGGGTTTCCCTTGGGGAAGCTGGATCTCGAAGGAGAACTTTCCCTGAACCAGGGACGGAATCAACTCGGCTCCGAGGAACTGGGCCAGTCCGGCGCTGCCGGCCACCAGGCCCAAGGTGAGAGTCAATACGCTCCCCTTGTGGTCGAGAGCCCAGGCCAGGAGGCGGGGATAGATTCTCCGCAGAGACTCGAAGCCGGAATCGACCCGTCCCAGCAACGGGTTCAAGAGTCTCAACAGGCCTCTTCCCAGAGTCCTGAGCAGTCGCCGCAGGTCGCCGACGACGACGAGAACCAGATCCACGGTGAGGAACTTCAAGACCCGCGCCCCCCCGCGTCCCGCGGCTCGCACCAGGCGCGACAGCCGGCCATCCTCTCCGCCTGCGGCGGGGGCCTGCCCGTTTCCGGACTGGCGGACCGGCTCCACCGAAATCCTTCGCCGGGACAGGACCATGGGAATGACGGTGAGGGCGACGGCCAGGGAGGCGAGCAGGGCGTAGGTGATGGTCAGGGCCTGATCCTTGAAGAGCTGGCCGGCGATTCCCTCCACGAAGATCATGGGGAGAAAGACGGCCACCGTGGTCAGCGTCGACGCCGCCACCGCCTTCCCCACCTCACGGGTGCCCTGGTAGACGGCCTCCGCCAGATCCGCATTCCGCCGGCGATGGCGGTGGATCGATTCCAACACCACGATGGAGTTGTCCACCAGCATCCCGACGCCCAGAGCCACGCCGCCCAGCGACATGATGTTCAAGGTCACGCCGGTCTGGTGCATCAGGGTGAACGTGGCCATGACGGAAATCGGGATGGAGAGTCCGATGGTGGCGGTGCTGCGAAGGTCCCGGAGGAAGACGAACAGGACGAACGTGGCCAGCAAACCTCCCAGGAGGGCCGCGGCGGCGACGTTCCGAATCGCCAGATTGATGAACTGCGCCTGGTCGTAGACGATCTCGTGGGTCAGCTCGCCGGGATAGGTCTTCTGCTCCTTGAGCTGCTCCAGACGTTCTCTCACCGCTTCGGAAACCGCCACCGCGTTGGCGTCGCCTTCCTTGTAGACCCGCAGTTCCACACTCTCCCGGCCGTTGAAGCGGGAGATGACGTCCCGCTCCTTGGTCCCCCGCCAGACTCTGGCCACGTCTCCCAGAACCACCCGGCGTCCGTCCAGATCCCGAATGATGAGATTCCGAATCTCCTCCACCGATTGGAATTCGTTGAGCACCCGGACCAGGTAGTTGGCGTCCAGGTCATACAGGCTCCCGCTGGCCTGATTGAGGTTCGCCTCGCGAATCACGCTGCTGACCTCGCTGACCGGAATGTTCAGCTCCGCCAGCCGTTTCTCCTCGATCTCGATCCGGATCTGCTCCTCCCGGCCGCCCGCCACTTTGACCGCCGCCACGCCCGAGGTCGATTCCAGCCCCTGCTTCACTTTGCGTTCGGCCAGGTCCCGGATGCGGCTGAGGGGGGCATCTCCATACAGATGAAGCCTCATGACCGGGTCATAGGCGGGATCGAAGCGCAGAATCACCGGTTTCTCCGCTTCGATGGGGAGGTTGGCCAGATCCAGCTTCTCCCTCACGTCCATGACCGCCAGGTCCATGTCCGTGTCCCACCCGAACTCCAGGATGACTTCCGACTGGCCCGGGCGGGATATCGAGCTGATGCGGGAGAGGCCGGGAACCACCCCGACGTTCTCCTCCACGGGACGGGTCACCAGCGCCTCGACCTCTTCCGGAGCCGCGTCTTCGAATTCCGTCTGTATCGTCAGGGAGGGATAGGAGATGTCGGGCAGGAGATCCAGCGAGAGCCGGTCCACCGAAACCGCCCCGAAGAGGCAGACCGCCACCACGAACATGGAGACGGTGACCGGGCGGCGGATCGCGGTCCTGACGGTTCTCATGGGCTGGCGGTCACGGGCTCGGGCCGGTTACCCGGACCTTGGCGCCCTCGTTCAACTGACCGTGGCCGGCGACCACGAGGGAGTCGCCGGGGACGACGCCCTCCAGGACCTCGACGGCCTGGTCCCGCTGATAGCCCAATCGGACCGGACGGCGGTGGGCGAGACCATCCCGGACCAGGAAGACGAAGCTCTGGCCGTCCTGCTCCCGGAGCGCCCTCCTGGGGATGATGGTGGCGTTCTCGCGAGTGTCGGTGCGGATGTCGACCCGGACGAAGGCTCCCGGCCTGAAGAGGGCATTGGTCGAAACCAGCTCCACGGTGACCTTGACGGTTCCGGTGGACTCGTCCACCACGGGACTGATTCGGATCACCCGTCCCTCGATGGACTCCGCCCCGCCGGCGTCGAAACCGATGGAGGCCACCTGTCCGGGACGGACCAGGCGGACGTCGCGCTCGGCGACGTGCACGTCCGCGTAGAGCGGAGAAAACGCGCCCAGACGGAAGAGCGAATCCGCTCCCCGGATCGTTTGGCCCAGTTCAACGGTCCGCTGGGTGATGCGGCCGGAGAAGGGGGCGCGAATCTCGCTGCGGGAGATCTCCAGCTTGACCTGCTCGATTTCGGCTTCCAGCTCGCTGACCCGGTGGGTGAACTCCCGGACTTCGGAAGCGGCGGCGCGCTCGTCGTGCTCCAATTCGGCGATCTGGTAGCGAAGCGTGGCCACCTCCTCTTCGCTGACCAGGTCATCGGCAAAGGCCCGCTCCTTCCGGTCCAATTCCAAGGCGGTGTTCTTGATCTGAACCTGGGCCTTCTGTCCCCGGATCCGGGCCTTTTCCAACTGGATTCGGGTCTGGGCCAGCTTCTCCTCGGTGAGCCGGAGGCGGATCACCAGCTCCCGGTCGTCCAGGACGCACAGGAGCTGTCCCTCTTGGACATAATCTCCCTCTTCGGCCAGGACGCTGCGCACGGTGCCTTCCGCCTGGGCCATGAGCTCCACTTCCCGCAGGGCCCTCAGGTTGGACGTCGAGGTCAGGTACGAGGAGATGGCGCCTTGACCGACCTGGTCCAGCTCGACCGGGATCGCTCCGTCCTCCGGTTTCTCTTCCTGGGAGGCGTCCGCGGACGGATCTTCGGAGTCTGTGTCCAGGTAGGGAGATCCAAAGTGCCAGGCGGCGGCCAGAATCGCCACGACGATCAGGAAACCGTAAACCTTCAGTCGGATCTTCATTGCGGACCACTGGAGGAGCCACCCGGAACTGATGAATTCCAAACCGGGGCGGCACCTCGGCGTTCAACATACTATACGACAGGCTGGGCCTGTTCGTTCCGTCGGTAGATGGTACGATCGCGCCCAAGTCCCCCGATGAGGAGGCCTCCATGATGGTTCCGTTTCCCCGACCCGCGCTGGCGATGAGCGTCCTTTTGCCGGCAATCCTGCTGCAGTTGACTCCGGCCCGGGCGCACGAGATCACCCGCGCCGCCTTTCTCAAGCGGCACAACGTCGCCGCGCTGGCCCGTCCGGTGGGATTCGGGGCCTTGTCCGGTCACGAAGTCTGCCGCTTGAAGGTAGCCCTGACGGAGGAAGGAACCGGGGCCGGGCTCGCCGGGTTGATCCGGGTCACTCCCGAAGGCAGCGAGGAGGCGCTGGAGCTGCCGGGGCTCTTTCACCGGTCCCGGGGCTGGCACACGCTGCCTCCGTCCGCCGAGCTCGCGGTTCCCCGGACCCGTCTCCGGATCGAGGCGCTGCACGGACTGGAGACGGAGAAGACGACAACGACCCTGGACCTTTCGGGAAGAGACCGGGCGGAGATCCGGTTGCCCCTGCGCCGCATCTATGACCCGCGGGCCAGAGGGCTGAAGTCCGGGAATACCCATCTCCACCTCGCGAGAATCACCTTCCGGGACGCCGAGCGCTACTTGCGGGAGGTGCCCCTGGGGGACGGACTGGACCTCCTGTTCGTCTCCTACCTGCGGAGAATGCCGGACGAGGCCCGCTATACGACCAACGGGTTCACCCGGGCGGACCTCGACAGGCTCTCGGGTGGCGGAATCGACTTCGGATGGGGCCAGGAGCACCGCCACAACTTCGGCTCGGGGGAGCAGGGCTACGGTCACGTGATGCTCCTGAACCTGCTCAAGCTGATCCGGCCGGTGAGCATCGGCCCCGGCATCATGGGCGCGGGCAACGACGGACGCCCCCTGCAGACGGGGATTCGGGAGGCCCGGACGGACGGCGGCACCGTCATCTGGTGTCACAACGCCTTCGGTCACGAGGACCTTCCCAACTGGATGGCGGGCTTGGTGGACGCCCAGAACATCTTCGACGGGGGCTCCAGGGGGCACTACTCCGAGACCTTCTACCGCTACCTGAACCTGGGCTTGAAGGTACCCTTCTCGACCGGAACAGACTGGTTCATCTACGACTTCGCCCGAGTCTACGTCCCGCTGGAGGGACCGGTCACGGAGCGGGAATGGCTGGAGGTCCTCTCCCAGGGGCGCTCCTACATCACCAACGGTCCGTTTCTGGAGTTGGAAGCCGCGGGACGGCAGCCCGGCGGCACGGTTTCCGTTTCCGAAAACGAGACGGTGCGGGTCCGGGGCCGGGGTGTGGGCCGCATGGACTTCAAGGCCCTGGAACTGATCGTCAACGGGCGTGTCGTCCATTCCGTTTCGAGCCGTCCGTCGGAAGGTCATTTCGTGGCCGACATGGACTTCCCTCTCCAGGTTTCCGATCCGGGATGGGTGGCTCTGCGCATTCCTCCGAACCTGCCCGAGAACGAGCTGGCCCGGTCCCTGTTCGCCCACACCAGCCCCATCTATCTCCAATTGGACGGCCGGTCCATCTTCCGGCCCGAGGTTGCCCGGGAGGTGTTGGCGGAGATGGAGGAGAGTGTGGCGAAGATTCATTCGCTGGGGTTATTCTCCAGTTCCCGGGACCGGGAATCGGTGCTTCGCGTCTACCGGGAGGGGATCCGGATCCTGAGCCGGCGGCTGGCGGATCGGAAGGGCGATTTCTAATCGCCCCCTCGGCGTATTCGCGCGCGCTTCGTTCGCTTACGCTCACTCTGGAGGACGGCGGTTAGAAACCGCCGCTCCGCTCCATTTGAGATTTGGGATTTTCCCCCTATGATGGTGCGTCGTGACTGATCCGTGGCTGTATCCCTTGCTGGTCCTGGCCGGTATCGTTGCCGGCGCCTTGAACGTCATCGCCGGGGGTGGCTCCTTCCTGACGCTGCCCATTCTGATCTTCATGGGGCTTCCGGCCAGCGTCGCCAACGGCACCAACCGGGTGGGCATCTTCTTCCAGAACGTGGGCGCCGTCTGGGGATTCCACCGCAATCGGCTGATGGACTGGAAGTCCATCCTCTGGGCGGCTCTTCCGGCCAGCCTGGGAGCCGTTGCGGGCACCGTCCTCGCCCTCTCCATCGGCGACGCCGCCTTTCGGAAGGTGCTGGCCTTCCTGATGATCGCCGTGACCCTGTGGACGCTCTGGGACCCCCTGGGGAAAAAGGGCGAAGAGAGCCGCGGGAGGGGCGTTCGCCTGCCGGCTCTGGCGTTCGGTTTCTTCCTGACCGGCGTTTACGGAGGTTTCGTCCAGGCCGGAGTCGGGTTCCTGGTATTGGCCGCGACGACCATGGCCGGGCTGGACCTGGTCCGGGGGAACGCCGTCAAGGTGTTGAGCATCCTGGCTTTCACCGTCGTCTCCCTCGCCATTTTCGTCTCTCAGGGCAAGGTCTTGTGGCTTCCCGGGCTGGTTCTGGCCGTGGGGACGTTCGTGGGAGGGCAACTGGGAGTCCGGTTCACCGTGCTGAAGGGCCACGCCTGGGTCAAACGCGTGGTGACGGCGACGA
The DNA here is from genome assembly GCA_028874215.1 of Acidobacteriota bacterium. Classification (NCBI taxonomy): domain Bacteria; kingdom Pseudomonadati; phylum Acidobacteriota; species Acidobacteriota bacterium. Next base: position 67,945 of record JAPPLF010000028.1, on the reverse strand, counting down.
TCGTCGTCTTCGCAGTCAAGCTGTGGGTGACCGGTTGACCGGTATTCGATCCACCCGAATCCCAACCCATTTGACGGAGGTCTGCTCTTGAAGAGAGTTGGAATCGCTTCTCTGATGCACGAGTCCAACACCTTCTACCCAATCCCCACCACCCGGGAGATGTTCGGGGACACCTGCCTGGTGTCGGACCGGGAGGTCATCTCCCACTGGGGCGAGGCGCATCACGAGATTGGAGGCATGCTGGAGGTGCTTCCGGCTCAGGGTCTGGAGACGGTCCCCCTTCTCACCGGCACGGCCATGCCCTCGGGGCCGGTTGAGGAGGAAGCCTATGAGGAGATCCTGGCGGAGATCCTGGACCGGATCTCGGGCGAGTCCCTGGACGGACTGCTGCTGGCCCTGCACGGGGCCATGGTGGCCGAGCACGTCCGGGACGCCGACGGGCGGACCGCCGCCAGTATCCGGCAACTGGTGGGCCCCGATCTGCCCATCGTCATGACGCTGGACCTCCATGCCAACGTCTCTCCGCTCATGATCGAGAGCGTCACCGCCACCACCATCTATCGGACCTACCCGCATCTGGATCAGAGGGAACGGGGCCGGGAGGCCACCCGCATCCTGGCGGAGACGCTGGAGGGCAGGATCCAACCCGTCCAGGCCCTGGTCAAACCTCCCCTCTGCATCAGCATCCTGGCTCAAGGGTCCCGCTACGAGCCCGTAGCGGATCTTTACCGGCGAATGGAGGAATTGATCGGGCAGGAGGGGATCGTCAGCGCCAGCATCGCTCCCGGATTCGCCTACGCCGACGTGGAGGAAATGGGGCCGGCCTTTCTGGTGGTAACCGACGGCGATCGGTCGCTGGCCCGCAACGAGGCGTTGGCCCTGGCGCGCCGGGCCTGGAACCGTCGGGACGAGCTGACCCTGCTGGGGACTCCCATCAAGCAGGCCGTTGCAGAAGCGATGGCCGCCGAAGCAGGCCCCGTCACGCTACTGGACGTGGGCGACAACGTGGGCGGCGGCAGCCCGGCCGACGGCACCCTGATCCTGGAGGAAGTGATTCGGACCGGGTCCGGGCCCGCACTGGTGGTGCTGTTCGACCCGGCTGCCGTCCAGGCCTGCGTGGCCTCCGGTGTAGGAACGGAAGTGTCGCTCGTGGTGGGCGGGAAGAGCGACGACCTGCACGGCCCGCCCGTCCCCATCCGGGGCCGGGTCCGTTGCCTGCACGACGGCGCCTTCGTGGAGGAAGAGCCCCGCCACGGCGGCGCCCGTTACAACAATCAGGGGCTCACCGCGCTGGTGGAGACCGGGGAAGGTCACGCCATCGTTCTGAATTCGCTCAGAATGGCGCCCATGAGCCTGGAGCAGGTCTTGAGCCTGGGCATCAAGCCGAATTCCTACCGGATCCTGGTGGCCAAGGGGGCCATCGCTCCCGTGGCGGCCTACGAGCCGGTTTCCAGCCGGATCGTCTACGTGGACACGCCCGGGATCACCTCCGCCAACCCGGCTCACTTCGAATACCGCTACCGTCCCCGCCCCCTCTACCCGTTCGAGCCGGAGACGGTCTGGGACGCTTCCCAGTGATCTCCGCGCCGGCTTGCCGACCAGCGACCGATAGTCGTAGTAGACTGCCCCGGTGGAAAACGTATGGGAGCGGCGTTTTCAACCGCCGAATTCTCGTAGTCCAAGGAGGAATGGGCGATTGGTAGTCGTCCCTCCTTTTTTCTTAGGAGAACAGGAATGCTGACAAGAGAGAACATGGACGGTCTTTACATTCTCGTGGTCACTCCCTTCGACGACAGGTTTCATCTCGATACGGAAGGATATCGGTACAACATCCGGAAGCTGGTCCGCATGGGAGTGGACGGCATCATCACCACCGGGACCAACGGCGAGTTCTTCGTGGTCAACGACGAGGAACTGCGCACCATCAGCCGGATCACGGTGGAGGAATGCCAGGGAAGCGGGACCAGGGTCGTCGTGGGAGCCAGCGCCGTCAATACCGAGGAATCGATCCGGCGCTCCCGCATCGCCATGGAGGAAGGGGCGGAAGGGGTCATGAACGTCGTCCCCTTCTACCAGACCCTGACCAAGGCCGAAGCCTACCAGTACTTCCGGGATCTTGCCGAAGCCTGCCCCGGCCTGGGAATCATCATCTACAACAACCCCGGCACCACGAAGCTGCTGCTCAACGACTCGGACTTCGTGGAGCTGCAGAAGATTCCCACCGTGGCCGGCGTGAAGATGATCGGCGCCGACATGAGCCTCTATTTCAACAGCCTGAGGCGTACCGAGATCCCCCACTTCCCTCTGGAGCAGCTCTGGAGCGTGAGCCACGTGGTGGGGGGCAACGGAGTCATGGCCAGTTTCATCTACGCCTTCCCCGCCTTCATGCAGAGGTGGTGGAAGGCGATCCGCGGCGGGGACGTGGCCCAGGCCCTGGCTTACCAGCACCAGTGCAACGAGATCTTGCAGGAAGCCATCATTCCCCTGGCGGGCGAGGGCTACAACGACACTTCTCTCACCAAGGCCACGGTGAACGCCGCCGGCTACTTCAAGGCGGGGCCGCCCCGTCCACCGTCGGAAGCGGCGCCGCCCGCAAGGATCGAACGGCTTCGCGAGACGCTGGAGAAAAAGTTCTCGCACTTTCTGGAGGACGAGATCCGCTGATTGCGGCCGAGTTGCTCCCGCCAACGGAATCGAGGAGACCATGAATCAGCTTCGAGGCACGCTCAAAGGGGTGGTGACCGCGCTGGGGACACCGCTGGACCGGAACGAGGACCTTCACGAGAAGGGCATGAGGAAGCAGATCCGGATGCAGGTGGCCGCCGGCGTGGACGGCCTCCTGGTGCTGGGGTCCATGGGCTGCATGCAGATGCTCAAGGACGAGGTCTTTACGGAAGCCGTGGAGGTGGCCATCGACGAGGCGAGGGGCGCCGTGCCCGTCATCGTGGGCTGCGGCGACACCAGCACGGAGCGGACTCTGGCGCGAATCCGGCTTGCCGAGAACTATCCCCTGGCCGGGGTGGCCCTGATTCCCCCCTTCATCTTCCGCTTCAGTCAGGCCGAGCTCCACGAATACTTCACCGGCGTGGCTTCCCGGACCAGCCTCCCGGTCTATCCCTACGACAATCCGGGGCTGACGGGCCATTCGCTGGAAGCTGAACTGGTCCGGGAGTTGGCCAGGCATCCCAACATCGTGGGGTTGAAGGCGTCCGGCGACTTCCTCACCTTCCGCCGTTCCGCGGAGCATTTCCGGGGATCGGAGTTCGCGGTCCTCTCGGGACACACCACTTTCTTCGACCTGGCTCTAAAACTGGGCGCTGTTGGAATCATCGAAGGGCTCTTCGCACTGGCGCCCGAGTATGGTGTCGAGATCTACCGAACCTTTCGGGAGGGAAATCCGGAAGGGTCCGCCGCGGCCCAGAGGAAGCTCCTGCGTTTGAGGGAGGTCGTGGCGTACGACTCGGTGTTCGCCGGCTTCACCTCCGCCATGAACCTGAGGGGAGTCCCCGGGAACTTCACTCCCCTTCCCTTCGCTCAGCCGACAAAGCGGGGCCGCGAGCAGGTGGAGAAGGTGTTGCGGGACCTCGACCTTCTCAACTAGGGGCAGTTGGCGGGCGGCGCCTGATTGCGGCCCACAGCGGGCGGAAGTTTACCCTCGTACGGCCGAGAGGAAGGCCGAGGCCTGGGCCCGCACCATGCCGGTGGCCTCCCCAAACGACAGGAAGTGAAATCCCCGGTCGATCCAGAAACGGCCCTGCTCCAGCGTCCCCACCACCATGCCGCAAGGCTTCCCTGCGGCGCGCGCTCCCTCCAAAACACTGAGAATGGCGTCGACCACCACGGGATGGTCCCACTCCCCACAATGTCCCAGGTTGAGGGAGAGATCATAGGGACCCAGCATCACGGCATCGATCCAGTCGCGGTCGGCCAGTCCGGGCAGGGCCTCGATTCCCCGGGGAGTCTCCACCTGGAAACAGACGAAGAAGTCATCCTCCACCTCCTGCCAGCCTTTCAGGTCCAGGCTGCGGGTGCGCATCACCGATGGCCCTCCCGGTCCGCGGCGTCCCCGGGGCGGGACGAAGATGGCGCTCTTGACCGTCTCGAGCTGCTCCTCCCTCTCGGTCCAGGGAATCATGAATCCGGACGGACCCATGTCCGCGTAGCGGCGCAGCAGGTGATAGACGCTGTCCTCGGGACGCAGGATGAGGGGCAGATCCAACAGGCGGGCGGTGCGGCACAGCTCTTCGGCCTTGGCCAGATCGGCGGCGCCATGCTCCATGTCCAGGAACACGAAGTCCATCCCCACCTGCTTGTAGATCTCCAGGTATCCGGCCCAGAAGTCGAAGGTCATGAGGGTCCCCACCACCAACTCGCCCCGGGCCAGCTTCTGCTTCAGGGAAGCATTGACCATGTCAGGAGTCCTTGTACTCGTCCCGCACCGGATAGAAGACCTCCACGACCTCCGAATCCGCCTGGACCTGGCAGCCGTGAAACTTGTAGGGATCGAAGACGTAGGAATCGCCCCCTTCGGCCAGGAAGGTATCCGACTCCTCCTTGCCCACGAACTTGAGAGATCCGCTGACCACGTATCCCACTTGGCTGGCCCGGTGATTGTGCAGGGGAATGGTGGCCCCTTTGGACATGGAAAAGTGGCAGAGCATGACTTCCTCGTTGAAGGCGAGCGTCTTGCGCAGAATGCCCGGAATGCTGTCGTTTCCCTGAACTCCACCGACCGAATGCTTCTTCATGGATCCTCCCCTTTGCTGTCTTTACGAGTGGTTCATCTGACGTCCGCCCCGGTGCGGGTCCAGTCTACACCGCCGAGCAGGCGGAAAGAGTCGTCAAGCATAGCCCTGAATCATGGGTGTGATAACGATTTCAGGAACGCAGGCTCGCGGCGGAAGCCCGGCCACCAGCAGGGCGCAAGCCGCCACGTCCTCGGAGCGAAGGATCCGCTCCCGGCGCTCGCGGGGAACCGGCTCCGGTCGGACGTCCAGGATGGGCGTATCCACCTCGCCGGGAAAGATCACGGTGGAGCGGATCCCGTGGACCCCTTCTTCCAGGTTGGTGGAGTGGGTCAGTCCCACCATCCCGTGCTTGGAGGCCACGTAGGCCACTCCCGCCACTTTGGCGGCCCGCTTCCCGGCAATGGAGGAGACATTGATGATGACGCCCCCTCCCAGCTCCTGCATACCCGGCAGGACGGCGCGGATGCAATTGAAGGCGCCGGTCAGGTTGACTGCCACGACCAGGTCCCAATCCGAAGGATCGATCCGAGCCAGACTTCTCACGACGGTGTTGATCCCGGCATTGTTCACCAGCAGGTTCACGGGCCCCAATCGGTCCCGGATCCGTGCGAAAACGCCGTCGACCTGATCTCGTGACGAGACGTCGCAGGCACAGGTCAGGACCCGGTCTCCCGGCAACCGGACGGCCACCTCCCGTAGTTTCTCCTCCCGCCGCCCGAGCAGAGCCACCGCGGCGCCCTCCCGGGCGAATGTCTCGGCCACGGCCCGGCCGATGCCTGTACCCGCCCCGGTCACCACCGCCACCTGATTCTCCAGAATACTCATCGGATTTCGTCTCCCTCAGTTGGCCCCAAGACCATCCCGACTTGGCGAAAACACACTTTTCTCATGGTCTCTTCTTGCAGTCCCGCCGTCCGGCCCCTAATCTCTTGGTGGAGGATAACCTTGAAAAAGCTCTCAACCAAGTTCTTGTTTCGAGTCTCTTTCCTGCTGGCGGGCGCGGCCTGCTGGTTCTTCCTGCAGGATCCGGGCGCGACCTTCTCCTCACACGACCAGGGACCCGACCCGGACGAGCGCTTCGTCCTGGAGACGGGTCAGCCGGTGGGTGAACTCTCGTTCGAGGTTCTGGAGGACCTGACCGGCGTCCACCTCCCATCAAGGCTCTACTTCGCCCATACCGACGGGCGGCCGGAAACTCCCGTGGTGGGACGCTTCGAGAACTACCTGGTGACGGCCTCCGGCCGGGAGCTGAAGACCATACCGGTGGGCCGGTACGACGTCTACGTGAGCCGCGGCATCGAATACACCCTGGACCACCAGGAGGTGGAGATCCTGGAAGGGAAACGGACCCATTTCACCTCCACCCTCTCCCGGGCCATCGACACCAGCGGTTTCATCTCGTCGGATTTCCACCTGCACCTCCAGTTCGCCATGCGGGACGGCGCCATCGTCTCGGCGGCGGCCGGACTGGACCTGCTCACCGCTACCGATCACAACATCCTCAAGGATTATTCTCCCTACATCGAGGAGTTGAACCTGGGCCGGTTCATGTCCTCGGTGGTGGGGTCGGAGATAGACACGGCGTTCGGTCACTTCAACAGCTTTCCCATGTCGCTGAACCGGTGGCAGGAACGATCGTATCGCTACTCCATTCATACTCCGGGAGAATTCCTCCGGCTGATGCGGCAGAACCCGGGCGACGAGATCGTGCAGATCAATCATCCCCGGTACGGCACGACCAAGGGAGGCTACTTCAACACGCGGCTCAACCGGGACACCGGAGAGATCGAGTATCCCTTCTTCGAGACCAGCTTCAATCAGGTCGAGGTCTACAACGCACTCACCGTATTGGAGGACCGGGAGAATCCTCGATTCGGCCGCAACCACAGGCTGGACCAGAATCTGAAGGACTGGTACAGCCTGCTCAACCGGGGGATCGCCATCACCGGCGTGGGCAACACCGACGCCCACCGCTATCCCAGCGAGTTGCCCGGATATCCGCGCAACTACGTCCTCTCGGACACGGACAAACCCTGGGAGATCGATCCCTACGAGGTGGTCGATGCGTTGAAGCGGGGCGCGTCATCCGCTTCGCTGGGCCCCTTCATCCGCTTCACCGTCGACGACGGCGTCCAGATGGGCTCCACACACACCGCCCGGGACGGCTCGGTGATGGTGCACGTCAATGTCCAGAGGGCCCCCTGGATTCCGCTGGACCGGGTGGAGATCGTGGCCAACGGCAAGGTGCTCAAGACACTCTCGACCGAGGAGGCGCCGGAGGGCACGCGGCACCATTGGGACATCGAGGTCAAAGCCGATCAAGACACCTGGCTACTGGTGCTGGCCACCTCCGACCGCCCCTGGGAGAAGCCGTTCTCCCATTTCAGCTCGTTCGCCTTCACCAATCCTATCTGGGTGGATTTCGACGGGAACGGATATTTCGATCCTCCCAATCCAGGATATCCGGCCAACGAAGCGGCCGAGCCAGCCGAGTAGGGGAATCAGGCGGGACCTGACGGAGATTTCAGTGGGTTTGACCCGGATTGGTGCGGGGCGGTCTAGCCCCTATTCAGGTTCCGCGGTTTCGATGCGCTGGGACAGGCCGGCGGCGACCTTCTGCGCTTCCGACACCTGATCGTCGGACATCTTGGGACTGAGCCAGTTCTTGGTCCGGATTGCATTCTCGTTGCCATTCTCCGAGGCCAGGATAATCCAGGCATAGGCCTGAACCTCGTCCTTCGGCACCCCCCAACCGTTGGCGTACATGACTCCCAGGTTGTTTTGGGCCCGGGCCTCGCCCTGCCGTGCGGCTTTCCGGTACCAGGTCACGGCTTCGCGATCGTCCTCCGGAACTCCCCAGCCATTGGCGTATCTGAAGCCCAGGTTGTATTGAGCGCCGGCGTCTCCCCGCTCGGCGGCCCGCCGAAACCACTTGAGGGCCTCACCGGCGTCCGCCTGCACGCCGCGGCCTTCCGAGTACATGTCGCCCAGACTGAATTGAGCGCCGGCTTCGCCCTGCTCGGCGGCCTTCCGGTACCAATTCGCGGCTTCGCCCACATCTTTGGGCACTCCCCGGCCCGAGGCGTACATGTCGCCTAGGTTGAATTGGCCGCCGGCGTCTCCCTGATCGGCGGCCATCTGATACCACTTCACGGCTTCCTGGTCGTCCTTCGAGACGCCGCGGCCGCTGGCGTACATGACGCCGAGGTTGTTCTGGGCGCGGGCCTGGCCTTTCTCGGCGGAACTCCGATACCACTTGACCGCCTCCGCAACATCCTCCGGCACGCCGCGGCCTTCCGAGTACATGTCGCCCAGGAACAGTTGCGCGCGGGCGTGGCCCTGCTCGGCGGCCATCTGGTACCACTTCGCCGCCTCGGCGGCGTCCTCCGGCACGTCCCAACCGTTGGCGTACCGGAACCCAAGGTTGTATTGGGCCCGGGCGTCTCCCTGCTCCGCCGCCTTCAGATACCACTTCACCGCCTCGCCCGGGTCCTTCGCCACGCCCCGGCCGATGAGGTACATGACGCCCAGGTTGTATTGCGCGCGGCCATGGCCCTGCTCGGCAGCTTTCAGGTACCACTTCGCCGCCTCGGCGGCATCCTTCAACACACCCCGGCCGTTGGCATACCTGACTCCCATGTTGTACTGAGCGCGGGCGTCTCCCTGCTCCGCCGCCTTCAGGTACCACTTTGCGGCCTCGGCGGCATCCCTCGGCACGCCCCGGCCCGTGACGTACATGACGCCCAGGTTGTATTGAGCCAGAGCGTCTCCTTGTTCGGCCGCTCTTCGATACCAATTCGCGGCCTCCTCAGGGTCCCTCGGCACGCCCCGGCCCGTGGCGTATCTGAAGCCCAGGTTGAACTGAGCGCCGACGTCTCCCTCTTCGGCGGCCTTGCGCAACTCTTCCAGGTCCTGGGCGCCGACGGTTCCGAGTTGAAATGCGGTCAGAATGGCGAGGGTGACGAGCCAGAGTGCATTTTGGCGCGGGCGAGTGCTACGCTGCGTCATCGTCGGCTTCAAATATAATACCGAAATCCAGCCCCATTGTCCGGGACCCTCCAGGCCCTGGTCACAAAAATCATATACATGGAGTGAAACGGTCACAAAAGAGCGGAGACGACGAAACGAATACGAACGAGACGTGTCTCCATGTCCGTCCAGCGGACGTCATCGTCTTGCAGAGGACTGATAAATCGGAGGTTATGCGGTTAGCGCCCGCGGCGGTCTCTTGAAAGCGCACCGGCCCTCCGATAACATGACCGGTCGAGTCCCGGCTTGCGGGCCCGAAACCAACTTTGGGGGAGCTGAAGCCCGGCTGAGAGGATGGAAGTGATCCATCGACCCCATGAACCTGTTCGGATAATGCCGGCGTAGGGAATGTCTTTCCTCACAACCCATTCTCCCCGCGACCTTCCCGCCGGCGGCGTTGGAACGAGGATTCTTTCATGAGCAAGAGAAGATCCAAGAACGGCAACGGATCAGTCAATCTTCCCAATCCCATTCGGCCGTTCCCGGCTTCCCGAAAGGTCTACGTGCAAGGGAGCCGGAGCGACCTGAGAGTGCCCATGCGGGAGATTCAACTGAAGGGAGGCCAGAGCAACGGTCACGCCGCGTCCGGGGCCTCCCGATTCACCGTCTACGACACCTCGGGACCCTACACCGATCTGAACGCCACCCCTCAGATCAGCCACGGCCTTTTCCCCATCCGTCTTCCCTGGATTCGGGAACGGCAGGACACGGTGGAGCTTCCTCGGCCCAGCTCCGGATACGTCCGGGAGCGCGCCGCAGATCCCCGGCTGAAAGAGGTCTCGTTCCCCCCGCGCAGGAACCCGTTGCGGGCCCGACCGGGCGGCAACGTAACGCAGATGCATTACGCCCGCAAAGGGATCGTGACGCCTGAGATGGAGTTCATCGCCATCCGGGAAAACGCACGCCGATCCCAGTTCGGATCCCAACCGGTGGACGACCGCCTTCGTTCCCAACATCCGGGGAATTCGTTCGGCAGCTCGATCCCCCACGACATCACGCCCGAATTCGTGCGGGACGAAGTGGCCCGGGGGCGGGCCATCATTCCGTCCAACATCAACCACCCGGAGTTGGAGCCCATGATCATCGGGCGCAACTTCCTGGTGAAGATCAACGCCAACATCGGCAATTCGGCGGTAGGTTCGTCGGTCCAGGAAGAAGTCGAGAAGATGGTCTGGGCCACCCACTGGGGATCCGACACGGTAATGGACCTTTCCACCGGAGCCAACATCCACGAGACTCGGGAGTGGATCATCCGAAACTCTCCGGTTCCCATCGGCACCGTGCCCATTTACCAGGCCTTGGAGAAGGTGGGCGGGCGGCCCGAGGAACTGACTTGGGAACTGTTTCGCGACACTCTGGTGGAGCAGGCCGAACAGGGGGTCGACTACTTTACGATCCACGCCGGAGTGCTGTTGCGCTACGTGCCGCTGACGGCGAACCGGATGACCGGGATCGTCTCCCGCGGAGGCTCCATATTGGCCAAGTGGTGCCTGACGCATCATGCCGAGAACTTCCTCTACACCCACTTCGAAGACATCTGCCAGATCATGAAGGCGTACGACGTCTGCTTCAGCCTGGGCGACGGGCTGCGGCCCGGCTCCATCGCCGACGCCAACGACGAGGCCCAGTTCGCCGAACTCAGGACCCTGGGAGAGCTGACCCGGATCGCCTGGGAGAACGACGTGCAGGTCATGATCGAAGGACCCGGACACGTCCCCATGCACCTGATCCGGATCAACATGGAGAAGGAACTGGAGGAGTGCAGCGAGGCGCCCTTCTATACTCTGGGTCCCCTGACCACCGACATCGCCCCTGGATACGACCATCTGACCTCGGCCATCGGCGCCGCCATGATCGGCTGGTACGGTTGCGCCATGCTCTGCTACGTCACCCCCAAGGAGCATCTGGGACTGCCTGACAGGAACGACGTGAAGGAGGGAGTGCTGGCGTACAAGATCGCGGCTCACGCCGCCGATCTGGCCAAGGGGCATCCCGGGGCCCAGGCCCGTGACAACGTCCTGTCCCGGGCCCGCTTCGAGTTTCACTGGGAAGACCAGTTCAACCTTTCTCTCGATCCCGAACGAGCCCGGGAATACCACGACGAGACCCTTCCGGCGCAGGGGGCCAAGGTCGCCCACTTCTGTTCCATGTGCGGACCTCGATTCTGCTCCATGCAGATCACCCAGGAACTTCGCGAATATGCACGGGAACGGGGTCTGGACCATCAGGCCGCGCTGGAGGCGGGACTCCAGGACAAGTCTCAACAGTTCCGGGAGGCTTCGGAAGGGGTCTACCCTTGACCGCCGCGCACCGGGAACGAGTGGTCATCCGAGGGCATCGGGTTTGCCGCTTGCGCCTGGGCGGCTCCCTCTCCAGGCTGGTTCGAACGTGACCCGATTCCGGGCGTCGAATCTGGTGCTTCTGGCAACCGGCTCCCTCCTGGCCATTTCCTTTTGTATCGCCGGCCTCACCGACGATCTCGGCGAGGGGGGCGTTTCCAGCATCAGCGAATCCGACCTGAGGTCGACGGTCGCGTTTCTGGCCTCGGAGGAACTCCAGGGGCGCCGCCCCGGATCTCCGTTCGGCCGGGTCGCGTCGCGGTACCTCGCCCACCGGTTCCAACTGTTGGGTCTGGAACCGGCCGGTGACGGGGATTCCTACTTCCAGCACTTCAGGCTGGTGCGGATGGAGCTGGGCGAGCGCAACTCCCTGGAGATCCGGCTACCGGACGGCGCTTCCCCAAGGAAGCCCGAGCTGTTCTCAGAATTCTGCCCGGACCCCCTGTCGGCCCGGGGCCCGTCCCGCGGCCCGGTGGTCTTCGCCGGCTACGGCATCGTGGCACCCGAGTTGGGATATGACGACTACGACGGTCTCGACGTCAGGGACAGGGTCGTCATGGTGGTGCGTCACGAGCCCGGCGAGAAGGATCCGGAGAGTCCCTTCCAGGGAGTCGTCGCCACCGAGCACAGCTTGACGCGCGAAAAAATCCTCAGGGCTCAGGAACGGGGGGCTGCCGGCGTTCTCCTGGCGCCGCACGCGCTCCATCACACCCAACGGAGAGGGCTCAAGCGATTGGCCCGGTACTTCTGGCCCGAGCAGGGTCTCACCCGCCGGCATTCCCTGGAGATCTGGTCTGACGCCGTCACCATCCCGGTGCATTACGTCTCCGCCGAGTTGGCGGATTCCATGTTGGAAACGCAGGGAACGACTCTGAAGGAAATCCAGCAGAAGATCGATCGGGACTATCGGCCTCAGAGCCTGGTTTTGGAGGGCGTGGAAGCGCGCCTGGAATCGGAAACGGCGCCCCATACGACGGAGGTTCGCAACGTCCTGGCCACTCTCCCGGGAGTCGATCCCCGGCTCAACCAGGAGGTGGTGGTGGTGGGAGCCCATTTTGACCATCTCGGCGCCGACCAAGGAGAGGTCTACTACGGCGCCGACGACAATGCCAGCGGCACGGCGGGTCTTCTGGAAATTGCGGAAGCCTTCGCCCGGAACACGCAGGGGCCCCGGCGCTCCGTCCTCTTCGCCGGTTGGGACGCCGAAGAATCAGGCTTGCTGGGCTCCTACTACTATGTGGCGCGGCCCACCTATCCCCTGGAACGGACCGTCGCCAAGTTCCAAATGGACATGATCGGCCGCGACCAGGAGGTCCCCGACTCCCAGGACCGCCGATTTCAGGGCCTGGAGCAGCAGAGTGCGAAACAGAACCGGAACTCGGTGAACGTCCTGGGCTACAGCCGAAGCAGCGATCTGCGGGACCGGGTCCGGGAAGCCAACCGCCGGGTCGGGTTGGAGCTGCGTTTCCGCTACGACGATCACGCCATGAGCCTGATTCGGCGCAGCGATCACTGGCCCTTCCTGGCCCACGGGGTTCCGGCGGCCTTGTTCCACACCGGACTCCATCCGGACTACCACCGGACTTCGGACACGGTCGACAAACTCAATTTCGCCAAGATGGAAAAGGTGACGCGACTCGTGTATCTCACGGCCAGGAGGACGGCCGACGCAGTCTCGAAACCCCGGCTAAACCCGTAGCGGGCACCGCGGCAGCGGTCCGGAAACCTAGTCGCAATTCTACGCGCCTAACCGGCGCCGGCGATGGCGTCCAGAGCAGCGTCGTAGTCCGGCTGCTCGGTCACCTCACCGACATATTCGACGTGCCGGATCACCCCTTCGGCATCGACCACGAACAGGGCGCGGCTGGCCAAGCGCAACTCCTTGATCAAGGTCCCGTAGTTCTGCGTGAACGACGCCTCTCGGTGATCGGAAAGCATGGAGAGGTTCTTGACGCCGGCGGCGGAACACCAGCGGCTCTGGGCAAAGGGAAGATCCATGCTGATGGTGTAGATCTTCACGCCCGGCAGTTTCGCTGCTTCCTCGTTGAAGCGCCTGGTCTGCGTGTCGCAGACGGGCGTATCCAGCGAGGGGACCACGCTGAACACGCGCACGGAATTCCCGGTGTCGGAAAGTGTGACCGGGGTCAGGTCGGTAGAGAGGGCCTGGAAATCGGGAGCTGGGCTTCCCGCTTCGAGTTCAGGTCCCACCAGGGTGAAGGGATTGCCTTTGAGCGTCACTGCATTGGATCTTTCAACCGTCATATTCGCCTCCTTGGTGGAGGGGGCATTCTAACACGCCGGTGAAGAAGTGGGAGCAAGGAAGAAAGCCGGCCGGAGAAAAGCCCTTTACGTCCCCCCGCTTTCATTCCATCCATGGCTCCCCGTCCGGCCCGTCACCCCCGATCGGTAGAATCGCAGGCGCTGGTCGCGGGACCCGAATCAAGGTCCCGCTGTCTTAACGGATTGAGGGGGAGCCACCGGGCCCCATTGCCCCGGTCCGACCCGAGTATTTGAAATAACGAAACTTTTTTACTCAAAATTGCATCAAATAAGATATTAGAAGCGGTTTCGCCCACGGGCGGCTTGGATAGAAAGTGGCGTTAGCAATGAAGACTTCGGTAATCGAAAGCGAGGGTTTGTACCCCAAGACCAGAAAGCCGGATGCCTCCCTCAGGAATCTCGCTCTGGGAATTCTGCTGCAGGCATTCCGAGATATCGTAGCTCCCAAGAAGTCTGCCAGCAAAGAATGGAAACTCTGGCGCCAGGATGCCCTGGATTGGTTCTCGTCCGAAGAGAAAGATCCGGGAAGCTTCTTGTGGGTCTGCGACGTCCTGGCCTTGAGCCCCAAGGAACTGCGGGAGTGGCTGGACCTGTACAACAGTTGCGACCAGGATCAGCAGCGGGAAATGGCGCGAAAGCTGACCCGCTTTCAGATCCGCCATTAGTTTCCGCCGAGCACCGAATCGGAGCATGCCGGGAGCATGTGACCGGGAAGCAGCACCGTCCGCGCCTGTGCGGACGCCGTTGAATACGGTGACCATTTTGGCCTGGGGCTGATATGTTCAACAGCCCCCTTCTTGTTCTTGTCTGCAGCCTTCTGGCGCTGGCTCTCGCTTTGCTGATCCTGGCGATCAGAAGGCGCCGGTGGGCACGGACCGTTTCCGCTGGCGTCGCCTCGAGTCCTTCCGAGCCGGCGCCGCAGGAGTCCTCCCTCCCCCTCATCGAGTTGAACGACGTCTACAAATCCTTTGGCTCACAGAAAGTCCTGAACCGGGTGAGCTTGAAGATCCAACGCGCCGAAACCCTGGGGATCCTGGGGATGAGCGGGGGCGGCAAGAGCGTCATGCTCCAGCTCATCGTCGGGTTGCTCTGGCCGGACCAGGGCGAAATTCGTTTCAAGGGCCGGAGTCTGGAAGAGATGAGTGAAAGTGACCTGCTGGACGTTCGCAGACGGGTCTCCTACGTCTTCCAAAGCGGCGCCGTCTTCGATTTTCTCAGCGTGGGCGAGAACATCGCCTTTCCCTTGCGGGAACGGGGCATGGCGGACGAGGAGCAGATCGACCGGCGTGTCGAAGAGTTGTTGGACGCCGTGGAGCTGGAAGGGATGGGAGACCAGGAGTACGACGAGTTGAGCTTGGGCTCCAAGAAGCAGGTGGCGATCGCTCGCGCCATCGCCACCAATCCTGAGGCGATCCTTTACGACGAGCCCACCACGGGGGTGGACCCCATGATCGGCAAGACGCTGTCCCGCCTGATCCGCAAGCTGAACCTCCAGAACAACCTCACCTCGGTGGTGGTCACCCACGACCTGCAGTGTCTGGCCACCGTGTCCGACCGGATCATTCTGCTCAAGGACGGCCGTATCCATTTCGAAGGAGACCTGGAGGCGCTTTACTCCTCATCCGACCCCTTCGTGCAGGCGTTCATCACGGGCCGGCATCCGGACGGGATGATTGAGAACTGAGTCACTTGGCGGCGACCCGGGGAACCGGACGAACCGGGATTCCGCGTTCCGCCAGGAACTCCTTCACGGCGGCGATGGAGTACTGGTCGTAATGGAAGATGCTGGCCGCGAGGATGGCGTCGGCCCGTCCGATCCGGACCCCGTCCAAGAGATGTTGCGGAGAACCGGCTCCGCCCGAGGCGATGACCGGAATCCGGACCAGTGAATCGACCTTCTGCAACAACTCCAGGTCGTATCCGGACTGGGTCCCGTCACGATCCATGGAGGTGAGGAGAATCTCGCCGGCCCCCAGCTCGGCGCCTCGCCGGATCCATTCCAAACCGTCCCAATCGGTCTCGTAGCGTCCGCCCCCGATGTAGACCTTCCACGACTTTCCGTGCCGTTTCACGTCCACCGCCAGCACGATGCATTGGGCGCCGAAGGCCCGGGAGGATTCCCGGATCAGTTCCGGCCGCTTGACCGCCGCGCTGTTCATGGACACCTTGTCGGCCCCCGCCCGAAGCAGTTCCCGGATTCGCGCCAGCGAGGTGATCCCTCCTCCGACGGTAAAGGGTATGAAGATGGAGTCGGCGACTCTTCGGACCCAGTGCAGGGTCGTCTTCCGCTCCTCGACGGTTGCGGTGATGTCCAGGAACACCAACTCGTCCGCTCCCTCCCGGTAATACCGCCGGCCCAGCTCCACCGGGTCCCCGGCATCCCTCAGGTCCACGAAATGGATGCCTTTGACCACGCGCCCGCCAGCGACGTCGAGGCACGGAATGATGCGCTTAGCCAACACGAGCCATCTCCTCCAATGAGATCTTCCCCTCGTAGAACGCCCGGCCGATAATGGCTCCCCCCACACCCATTCCGTCGAGCCTGGAAAGGTGCCCGGGTGTCGTGACGCCGCCGGCCGCCACCAGCAACACGTGAGCAGGCAACAATCCCAAGATTGTCCGGCAGGCTGCGTACCCGGGGCGTTTGAGCATTCCGTCCTGTTCCACGTCGGTGCAGATGATCTGCTCGATGCCCCAGTCCAGAATTCTCCGGAGCACGGCCTCCAACGCCAGGCTGCTCTCCCGCTCCCAACCCTGCGCCTGGAGGCGGCCGCGGCGCAGGTCGACACTCACGATGAAGGGAGAGGGTCCCCATTTGGAGATCCATCCCTCCACCCTTTCCGGGGTCTCCAGGACCGACGTGCCGAGGATCAGATGGCCGGCGCCCCAGTCCAGGAGCTGGGAGACATCCGCTTCCTCACGAATGCCGCCGCCGATCTGGACGGTGGCCCGCACTCGGGAGAGAATCCTGCGGATCGAATTCCGGTTGCGGCCTTCCCCAAAGCGGGCGCCTTCCAGGTCCACCACGTGAATTCGCGTCAGACCCGCCTCCTGGAACTCCAGGGCCTGGTCCACCGGGTCCCCCGAGTAGACCTTCTGGCGATGGAATTCGCCTCGAACCAGGCGCACGCATTTTCCATCCACCAGATCGATGGCCGGGATTACGAGCATGGCTCACCCACCGCGACAAAGTTCTTGAGCACCCGGAGCCCCGGCTCGCCTGACCGCTCCGGATGAAACTGGACGCCCCAGAAATTCTTCCGGGAAACCATGGAGGCGAAGGAACCGGAATAGTCGGTGACCGCCACCGTCTCGGCCGAACCGGAAGGAGCGTAGTAGCTGTGCACGAAATAGAAGTAGGAATCGTCAGGAATGCCGTCGAGCAACCTGCCTGCACCCGCCTCGGCCGGCGAAGAACCGCTGCGCCGGATCTGGTTCCATCCGATATGAGGCACCTTGACCCTGGAATCGTCGAAGCTCCGCACGCGGCCGCCCATGACCCCCAGACAGGGGGTGTCCTCCTCGTCGGAGACGTCGAACAGGATCTGCAGACCCAGGCAGATCCCCAGGAACGGAACCCGGAGCCGTTGAATGACCGGGACCAGTCCCTGCTCCCGCAAGGAATCCATGGCGGCCCGGGCCGAGCCCACTCCGGGAAGGATCACCTTGGAAGCCCTTGCGACCCGCTCGGGATTCCCGGAAAAGACGAAGTCCACACCCAGATAGGCCAAGGCGTTGCCCACGTTGTAGAGATTTCCAGCCTCGTAATCCACGACGACGATCATAGACTCCCCTTGGTGGAGGGGATCTTCCCTCCGGCGTCGGGATCGAGACTCACGGCAGTGCGCAGAGCCCGGCCGAATCCTTTGAACATGGCCTCGATCCGATGGTGTTCGTTCTCTCCCGGATTGAGGAACTGGATGTGGAGGTTGGCGCCCGCCTCGACGGCGAGTGACCGGAAGAAATGCGGCGCCATTTCGGTGGCCAGGTCTCCCACTTTCTCTCTCGCGGGGCGGTAGTCGGTATGGAAAGCGAAGCGGCCTCCCAGATCCAGGGCCACCGCCACCAGGACCTCGTCCATGGGCAGCAATGTCCACCCGTAGCGGCGGATTCCCCGCTTCTCTCCCAAGGCCTGTTTCAACGCCTGACCCAGGACGATCCCCACGTCCTCGATCAGGTGATGGCCGTCGACCTGCAGGTCTCCGTCGCCCCGGACCCGGAGATCCATGGAAGAGTGCAAGGCCAACAGCTCCAGCATGTGACTCAGGAAGCCGGCCTCCAACCGGGCCGAGAAGCGGCCCTGGCCGTCCAGATTCAGCTCGATCCGAACCTGGGTTTCTCTGGTTTTTCGATCGACCAATGCTGTTCTCTTCACCGTTTTTTCTCCGCTGTTGATCCCTGAGGACGACTGGAGACTCAGGGCAGAATTCGACGCAACTCCCTCAGAAACAGGTCGTTTTCCTCCCGAGTGCCGACGCTCACCCGGATGCATTCGGACAACCCGGGCAGATCGCTGCGGTCCCGGACCACGATACCCGCCTCCCGGAGCTTCCTGCAGATGGAGCCGGCTCCAGGGCAGTCGAACAGGAGAAAATTGCTTTGAGACGGAAAGATCCGCCCCAGGCCCGGAATCGCGGCCAGCTCTCGAGCCAACCGCTCCCGCTCCCGGCGGATCCCCCGCCAGGTGTCCCTGTGCCGCTCCCAACCATCCAGGGCTTCCAACCCCTTTTGCATCACCAGCGAGCTGAGATTGTAGGGCGCCTTGACCTTGAGGAAAAAAGAGGTCACCAGGGGGCTCGCCACCGCGTATCCCAGCCTCAGGGCCGCCCTGCCGAACGCCTTCGACAGCGTCCTCATCACCACCAGATTCGGATAGACCTCCACCTGTTCGACCAGAGACGGAGTCTCGGAGAACTCCACGTAGGCCTCGTCCAGCACGACGATCCCCTTCCATTCCCGGCACAGCTTCAGAATCTGCCCGGTTCCCAGAAGATCGCCGGTCGGATTGTTGGGGGAACAGAGAAACGCCACCTTCACCGAAGCCGGCACCTCCTTCAGGAAGGCGTCGGCATCGAGACGTTGGGCCCGGTCCAGGCGCGACTCGACGAGAGAGACTCCGAAGGTCTGCGCCATGACCCGGTACATCCCGTAGGTGGGCTCGACGACGGCAACCTGGTCCTCACCGGGCTGGCAGAAGATCTTGAAGATCCAGTCCAACACCTCGTCCGATCCGCAACCGGCCACCACCTGCTCGGGACGGGCGCCGGTGTAGGCCGCCAGCGCTTCCCTCAGTCGGGTCTGGTTGGGATCCGGATAGCGGTTCAGTTGGATCCCCCGCCAGTCCACTGGGAAAGGACTCTCGTTGGCGTCCAGCAGAACACCCTCCTGCACTTCGTCGCGGGCCGACCGGTAGGCCTTGAGTTCCAGGATGTTCCGTCTCACCAGTTCGCGTACCTGCATCTCAGTCTCCCGCCGGAATCCGCCCGGCTTCCCCGCTTCCGATCCGCACCTCGACCGCCCGCCGATGTCCCTCCAACTGTTCCAGCTCGGCCATCACCTCCAAGGTGGGGGCCAGCGAGCGGAGCCCTTGCCGGCTCAATTCCTGGAATGTGATCTGCTTGACGAAACTGTCCAGGGAGACTCCCGAAAAACTCCGGGCCAGACCCGAGGTGGGCAGCGTGTGGTTGGTCCCCGAGGCGTAGTCCCCCGCCACCTCGGGAGACCAGGGACCCAGGAAGACCGATCCGGCGGCTTGAACCCGTGCAACCCATCGTTTCGGCTCGCGCACCTGAAGGATCAGGTGCTCCGGCGCATACCGATTGGCGAACTCCAAGGCCTCCTCCAGCGACGAGGTCCGCACTGCGAAACTCGATCCCAGAGCCGCCGCTGCCATATCCCGCCGTGGGAGGTCCCCGAGGCGGAGGTCCAATTCCCGTTTGACTCGATCGATGACCTCAAGCGAAGGTGAGACCAGAATGGCCAGGCTGTCGGCTCCGTGCTCGGCCTGGGAGATGAGGTCCGCGGCCACGAAGCCGGGTCGAGCCGTATCGTCCGCCACCACCAGGACCTCGCTGGGACCAGCCACCATGTCGATGGCGACTCCCCGCTGTTGGGCCAACAGCTTGGCCGTTTGAACGACGGGACTGCCGGGTCCCAGGATCTTGTCCACCCGGGGCACCGAAGAGGTGCCGAAACAGAGGGCCGCGATGGCCTGGGCGCCGCCAATCCGGAACACCTCGCGGACCCCGGCAATGGACGCGGCCGCCAGAACCTCGGGAGTCACCGAGCCGTCGCCGCGCGGGGGCGTGCAGAGGACCACTCGCGGACAACCGGCCAACATTGCGGGGACTCCAAGCATCAGAACGGTGGAAGGGAGGACGGCCGTTCCACCCGGCACATAGAGGCCGACTCTTTCGATGGGCCGCTGTTCCCGCCAGCAGGTGATTCCCGGCTCCACCTCCAGGATGCCTTCCCTCAGACCCTGGGCGGCGTGAAACGCCCGTATGTTGGACGCCGCCCGTTGCAGGGCCTCCAGCCGGACGGGCGACACCTGTCCCAGGGCCGATTCGAACTCCGTCCTCGCGACCCGGGGCTCCCGGATCTCCGCCCTGTCGAATCGGAGGGTGTACTCCCGGACGGCATCGTCACCCTTCTCTTCGACAGCCGAGAAAATCCGGCTGCAGACCTTGAGAAGGTCCGGGTCTCCTACGGGGTTGCGGCGGCAAAGATTCGAGATCTGTCTGCCGGACAACCGCGAATAGTCGTAAACGTTCATCTCAACGCACCTGCGCTCTGCCGTCGTTTCCGCTCCCCTCCAAGAGAAAGGAGGGGCGATTTCCAATCGCCCAGTCTTCGTCGCCAAGTTTGTCACATTGGAGTTCGGCGATCGGAAACCGCCGCTCCTTTGCTTCTTCTATCGGGCGTCCGGCGGACCGGGCCGGTGGGGAATCTCCTTGGACCCCGCTTGCGGCGGTTCGATTCCACCCAATCGCCGGATCATCAACCGGTAGCCGCCTTCGCCGTATCGAAGCCAATGGGCGATCCGGGTGATGGTCGCCGTGCTGACTCCCGTGAGCCGATGGATCTCCCGGTAGGGGATCTCCCGCGCCACCAACCGGGCGACCTGCCAACGTTCGGCCATGGCCGTGAGTTCCCCCATGGTACAGAGATCTCGAAAGAAGAGGGCGTACTCCTCTCTGCCCTTGAGACGGGACATGGCGTCGAAGAGCTCCCAGAGAGCCTCGTTCTCCTCCAATATGGTTTCCATGTGATAACATGTTAACACAAAATAACACGGAAGACCAGCGGGGCGTGCAAGTCGCCTCATGACCGGACACTGGCCGTCCCGAACCGGCGCGCCATTGCCCCTCTTGCGTAGACCAAAGGGTTTTCCACAGCTTTTCCACAGAGATCGGATTTGGGTTGTGGAACATCGACCGGACCTTGCCCGACTCTTGGCATTGACCGGGGGAACCCGCCGGACCTGTGACCAGGGCTGAGCCGACAGTGGGGGGTGCTCGAAAGTCAGGGACCGGATAGCGGCCGGACCGCCGGAGGGCGAACTACATCAGGTCCTGCATGACCTGTTGCAGGACCTCCGGACCCGGCTTGACCTTTTCGTGGGGCAGCGACACCAGAGGTTCGTCACACAGGTTCAGCGTGTCCAGGAACGACTTGGCCACCGGATTGACGTAGATGAGACCGGTCAACAGTTCCGAGTCAGCGGCGGAACTGTGGAGCAGGCGCACGGCCTCCCGGCGATTCATGGGATCGTAGTCCATGTCCAACTTGCGCAGCCGGATGACGGACCCGTCATGCATCTCCACATCCCTCGCTTCACCCTCCGGGTAATCCACCGCGGCGATGGGCTCGAAGCCGGGGATGAAATCGATCTGGTGCAGCAACTCCTCATGTTCCTTGGCCCAGGAGTAACTCTTGGTCGATCCGGGATGATTGTTGAAGGTCACACAGGGGCTGATCACGTCGAGCATGGCGGTTCCACTGTGGCTGAGCGCCCCCTTCAAGAGCGCCACCAGTTGCTTGGGGTCTCCGGCAAACGAACGAGCCACGTAGGAGCACCCCATCTCGATCGCCAGCGAACAGCAGTCCATGGCCGGCAATTCGTTGACCACACCGGTCTTGAGCGTGGAGCCGTCGTCGGCGGTCGCCGAGAACTGCCCCTTGGTGAGGCCGTAGACGCCATTGTTCTCAATGACGTAGATCATTGGCACGTTGCGGCGCAGCAGATGGCAGAACTGGCCCAGACCGATGGAGGCCGTGTCCCCGTCTCCGCTCACCCCGATGCAGACGAGACCACGATTCGCCAACATGGTTCCCGTGGCGACTGAAGGCATGCGTCCGTGGACGCTGTTGAAGCCATGCGACGCGTTCATGAAATACGCCGGCGTCTTGCTGGAGCAGCCGATGCCGCTCATCTTGGCCACGGAGTACGGGTTGACGCCGATCTCGTAGAAGGCCCGGATAATCTGGTTGGTGATGGCGTCGTGGCCACACCCCGAGCACAGCGTCGACGGGTGACCCCGGTAGGCGGAGCGGGACAACCCGATACGGTTGGTTTTCTTTGGCTTCCTTGGCGCCCTTGTACGTAATGCCATGGTGTAATTTCAGGATGGACGCTCTGCAGCGATCACCTGTTCGGTGACGAAACGGGCATCCAGCGGAAGTCCGGTGTAGTGACAGATTTTGCGAATCTTGGTGCCCGCCTCTCCCAACTCCAGTTGGATCAGATCGGCCATCTGGCCGTCCCGATTCTGCTCGACGACGTATACCCTCCGGCAAACGGCGACGAAGTCCTTCAACGCGGAACTCAACGGCAGGGCTCTAAGCCGGAGGTAATTGATCTCGATCCCAAACTCCTCAAGAAGCTGGTCCCGGCACTCCCCCATGGCCGAGTCCGACGACCCGTAGGCGATGATGCCGATCACCGCCTCTTCTCGCAAGTCGACCACGGGCTGCGGCACCAGCTCCCTCGCCGTATCGTACTTTCGCTTCAGACGGTCCATGAGCTGGACGTAGTCCTCGGGCCGCTCACTGTAGCCGGCACTGTCGTTGTGGCCGCTCCCGCGGGTGAAATAGGAGGCCAGGGGATGTTCCGTGCCCGGAAGCGTGCGATAGGGGATTCCGTCCCCGTCCAAGTCGCGGTAACGGGCAAACTCCCCGGCGCGCTCCAAGTCGGCCGCCGTCAGGACCTTCCCCCTGTCCGGTGGCTCGGTGGGATATTCGAAGGGATCGCACATCCAGTTGTTCATGCCCAGATCCAGATCCGAGCCGACGAAGACCGGCTGCTGCAGCCGCTCCGCCAGGTCGAAAGCCTGCCGGGCCATCTCGAAACACTCCTCCATGTCCCCGGGCAGCAGGACAGGATGAGCCGTGTCCCCGTGCGAGAGGCTGTGCAACGCCAGGATGTCGCCCTGGGCGGTGCGTGTCGGCAGGCCCGTGCTGGGACCGACCCGCTGAACGTCGAAAATAACGCACGGGATCTCGGCAAAATAGGCCAGTCCCGTAAATTCGCTCATCAACGAGATGCCCGGACCCGAGGTCGAAGTCATGGATCTGGCGCCCGACCATCCGGCCCCGATGGCCATACCGAGGGCCGCCAACTCATCCTCGGCCTGGACGACTGCAAAGGTGGCTTTTCCCGTCTCGGGGTCGGTTCGATACTGCTGCAGGTAATTGGTGAGAGCTTCTCCCAGACTGCTGGCCGGGGTGATGGGATACCAGGTCACCACGGTGACTCCACCGAACATGGCGCCGAGGGCGCAGGCGGAATTTCCGTCGATGATGATCTTGCCCCGGGTCTTGTCCATCCTTTCCAGCCGGTACGGATCGCGCTTGGGAAGATGATCCCTCACATACTGAGCCCCCATGTGGGCAATCCGGATGTTCAGGTCGATGGCTTTCTGCTTCTTCTTGAACCACTTGGCGATCGCCACCTCCACCTGTTCCATCTCGATGCCCAGCAACTCGGCCACGGAACCCACGTAGGCCATGTTGGCCACCAACTTGCGCAGTCTGGGAATCCGAACCACTTCCGCCGCCAACTTGCTGAACGGAACGGGATAATAGATCAAGTCATCCCGGATCCCGGAGAGCTTGAGACGCTCTTCGTAGAGCACGACCCGGCCCGGGTCCAGCGTTTCCACGTCCTCACGGGCCGTCTGCACGTTCATCGCAATCAGGATGTCCACTTCCCGCTTGCAGCCGACGTAGCCTCGTTTGGATGCGCGAATGGTGAACCACGTGGGCAGTCCCGCGATATTGGAGGGGAATAGGTTCTTGCCGCTGGTGGGGATGCCCATCTGGAAGATGGACCGCATCAGCACGTTGTTGGAGCTCTGGCTTCCGGAACCGTTCACCGTGGCGACCTGAATACTGAGGTCGTTCACCACGCTGGTCTGGACGCCTTCCTGCTGGGGAACGAAGGTTTGGGTCTGTGCGATGGCCAAATTGATCTCCACCGAAACCGGGGGCAGCCTCTACCCCGCAAACGCCCGATCATTTTAGCAAACTACCAGGACAAAGCACTCGGAATACGCATTCTTCTTTGTTGTAGACTTTCGGGCCAGGATGCCCAGGGACCATCTCCACTTCATTCTGGTCCGAACCCGGTTCGCCTCCAATCTGGGCGCGGCCGCCCGCATCCTGAAGAACATGGGATTCAGCCGCCTGGTCCTGATCCGGCCCCGTTGCGAGGTCGGGGCCGAGGCCCGCATGATGGCCATGAAGGGAGCCGATCTGGTGGACCACGCCGTCTACTATCCCTCCCTCCGCGAGGCGAAGCGGGAGATTCGGATTATGGCAGGGACCACGGCGAGATCGCCGAAGACAGGAACCCGCCGCGTCGGCAGCCGCACGCTGGCCGGCGAACTGGCCCCCCGATACGGGTCCGCACCGCTGGGCATCGTTTTCGGACCCGAAGACAACGGCCTGTCGAGGGACGAGCTCCGGCTCTGTGAATGGCTGGTGGAAATCCCCACGTCCGGGGACTATCCGGTCCTGAATCTGGCTCAGGCAGTGGGCCTCGTGGCCTACGACCTCCACATGGCGGGTCTTGAGCCGGATGATTCTCCGTTTCTGAACCTCGCAGACCCGGCGGAATTCCGGTCGTTGATCGCTCGCCTGGAGATCGTCCTCAGATCGGCCGGCCTCCCCCCGCACCTGTCCCGGCAGCGGATCCTGGCCCGCTTGAACAGAATCCTGGGACGCGCGCAGTTGGAAAAGGAGGACGTCAAGCTGCTGAGGAGTTTGCTGACCCTGGTTTCCCGTTCCCGTCGGGGGAATCGCCGGGCCGGACCGCAGGCGCTTCACGAATGACGTCCATGAAGGAAGAGACGGAAAAAACGGCATTGCCGATGCCCGGTTTGCCGTAACCCGGCGGGACCGGGAGCCGGTAACGTTCATGGGTGTCCCGCCAGACCCTCAACAGCCCCAGGTGATACTCGAGAGGGGCTCCTCCGGGATTGGACTTCCCCAGAACGCTCAGCGGTTCCGGACACCAAGTGGTAAAACGGGGCGCCACGCCTCGGCTCATGAAGAAATCGAGACCCTCGCCGGTGGAGGCCAGCGCCTCCTCGACGCTGGTGAATCCGGCGGGCTGAGCCATCTCGATTCCGGCGACGAAATTGGGGATGACGTGGGACGGGCCGAACACCTCGGCCGCATCCAGGATCCGCCGAATCCACTCGTCCCGTCCGATGTATTGGGCCTTGCCCGGACAGATGATCTCGAAGAGCCTGGCGTCCCACACCTCGTAGTTGGGATGGTAGATCCGGACGCCGGCATCCTTGAAGCGCCGGACCGACTCCCGGGACAGCGCCTGGACCACCACCTTGCCCAGCCAGCGGCCCGGAAACCGCTCTTCGATGGCTTCCGGGTAGCGGACGTAAAAGTCGATCTCCTCCTGGCCATCCAACTTTGAGGTGATGCTGCCCCCGGTCACCGTGTAGGCCTTGCTGATCGAATCGGTGTCCTGAATGATCTCGAGCGCCTCCAGAATCTCCTCAATCGTCTTCACGCCGGTATAGGAACGGCCCGACCTTCGCTGCTGCCGATAGTTCTCGTTGATGTCGCAGAACTGGCACTCCACCTTGCGTCCGAAGTACTGGCAGATCCGGAAGACGGTGAGATAGAGGAGATACCCCCATTCGATGCTCGGCGCGATGTCGGTTATGGGCTTGCCGCTGGCAAGTGTGGACTTGTAATACTCGGGAACCGCCGGAAACTCCACGCCGCAGATCTCCACTCCATCCAGGATCAGGATCAGCCTCCCGTCCTCTGAGCAGTCGATGCGGTAGGGGGACCCCGGATTCAGCCGGACCGAAACGATGGTTCGCCGGAAATTCCCCGCCCCGCCGGTCAGGCAGATCTCTTCGGGCGCATGCAGGTTCTCCTGCTGCTCCATCGCGGTGATGGGCACGAGATCGAAGGAGAAGATGAAATAGGCCTTGGGTTTGTACCCGGACGCGATGGCCAGGGCATCCTTGGAAAAAGCGATCCCCGTTCGCAGGAGGTCCTCTTTGATGACGACTTCGCGCGGCAGGTCCCGATATTTCGCGGCCAGCGATTCGACCAGATCCAGGCGTGGGCTCACAAAGCGTTAATGTAACAAAAAAGGGAGGAGAACGGCGTCGGGGCGCCCCTGCCGGCCCCTCTATCCGGTTTTATCTCCTTGACTCTTCACCCCATGCCCTCCCCGACCCCGGGACTGTCAGCGCTGGAACAGGGATTCCGCCGGATTGTTGCGGAGTTCATGGTACTCCTGAAGGCTCTTGATCCGGATCTCTTCCCGCTGCAGTGCCCGGATGGCGCTGACGGCCGCGGCCGCGGCAGAGAGCGTGGTGATGCAGGGGGTGCCGTACTGGATGCATGCCCGCCGAATGGCCTTTTCGTCGAAGAAGGACTCCCGGCCCAAGGGGGTGTTCACCACCAGGTGGATCTTCTTGCTCTTGATCAGATCCACCACGTTGGGCCGCCCCTCGTTCACCTTGTAGACCGTCTCCACTTCCATTCCCGACAGCGCCAGGACCTTGGCAGTGCCGCTGGTGGCCACCACCTGGAAACCCAGGCGCTGAAAATCCTGGGCGATGGTGATGACGTAGCGCTTGTCCCGCTCGTTGACGCTCAGGAAGACGACTCCGGACTTTGGCAGGTGGTTGCCGGCGCTGGTCTGAGCCTTGGCGTAAGCGTATCCGAAGGACTCGTCTCCCCCCATGACCTCCCCCGTCGACCGCATTTCCGGTCCCAGGATCGTGTCGACGCCGGGAAACTTGGCAAAGGGAAAAACCGGGGTCTTCACGAAGCAACTGGTGACGTCCAGATCCCGAGTCAGCCCCAGCTCGGAGAGCTTTCTTCCGATCATGAGCCTGGCGCCCACCTTGGCCAGCGGGATTCCGGTGGCCTTGCTCACGAAGGGGATGGTGCGGCTGGCCCGCGGGTTCACCTCCAGGACGTAGACGCGCTCCTCCACCACCGCGAACTGAATATTCATGAGGCCCACGACCTGGAGCGCTTCCCCCAGGCGCCGCGTGTAGTCCCGCATGGTCTCCAGGTGCTCTTCCTCGATGATGATGGGCGGCAGGACCGACGTGCTGTCCCCCGAGTGGATGCCCGCCTCCTCGATGTGCTCCATGATCCCGGCGATGATCACGTTCTCGCCGTCGGCCAGGGCGTCCACGTCATATTCCCGGGCATCTTCCAGGAACTTGTCGATCAGGATGGGGCGTTGGGGCGAGACGTCCACGGCTGAGCTGACGTACCCGTCCAGAGAGGCCTCGTCATAGACGATGGCCATGGCTCGCCCGCCCAGCACGTAGGAGGGTCGAACCAGGAGCGGGTAACCGATACGGCGGCCGATCTTGCGCGCCTGCTCGATGGACAGGGCGGTGCCGTTCTCGGGCCGGTTGATGCTCAGTTCCCGAAGGAGCCGCTCGAAACGCTCCCGATCCTCGGCCAGGTCGATGGACTGGGGAGAGGTTCCGACGATGGGAACCCCGGCCTCGAAAAGGGGCAGCGCCAATTTCAGAGGGGTCTGACCGCCCAACTGAACCACGACGCCGTCCGGTTGTTCCCGCTGCACCACCGCCATCACGTCCTCGAAGGTCAAGGGCTCGAAGTAGAGGCGGTCCGAGGTGTCGTAGTCGGTGGAAACCGTCTCCGGGTTGCAGTTGACCATGATGGTCTCGTACCCCTCCTCCTTGAGAGCGAAGGAGGCGTGGCAGCAGCAGTAGTCGAACTCGATCCCCTGACCGATCCGGTTGGGTCCACTCCCCAGGATCACGATCTTCTTGCCGTCGCCCGGGTCCGCTTCATCCTCGAACTCGTAACTGGAATACATGTAAGGCGTGTAGGACTCAAACTCGGCCGCACAGGTGTCGACGCGCTTGAAGACAGGACCGATTCCGTGGTCTCTCCTGAATTTCCAGACGTCTCGTTCGGTAACGGCGCGACTCCCGGATTCCCGGTTGCGGCTCAGGATCTGAGAAAGCCAAAGGTCGGAGAAGCCGTTTTTCTTGGCGCGAGCCAGCCTGGCCGGACCGAGGGTCTCCGGACGGTTCCCCTCGAGTTCCTTGATCTGGTTCAGCAGCCGCTCGATCTGCTGCAGAAACCAGTGATCGATGCCGGTGAGCTCGAAGATCCGGTCCCGGGTGTATCCATGCTCGAAGGCCAGGAAAACGTGAGCGAGACGGCTCGGATTGGGACGAACCAAGTGCTCGTTGATGCGCGTGGGACAGGTCTGCTCGGCAAACAGCGTCTTGTCCGTCTCCAGGGACCGGACTCCTTTGAGAAGGGCTTCGCGGAAGGTCCTGCCGATGGCCATCACTTCCCCGACCGACTTCATCTGCGTCCCCAGCAACGGTTCGGATTGGGGAAACTTCTCGAAATTCCAGCGCGGAATCTTCACGACCACGTAGTCCAAGGTGGGCTCGAAGGAGGCGGGCGTCTTGAGGGTGATGTCGTTGGGAATCTCATCCAGCGTGTAACCCACCGCCAGCTTCGCAGCGACCTTGGCAATGGGAAAGCCGGTGGCCTTGGAAGCCAGCGCCGAACTCCGGCTCACCCGGGGATTCATCTCGATGACCACCATTCGCCCGTCGTCCGGATTGACGGCGAACTGGATGTTCGAGCCGCCCGTGTCCACTCCGATCTTGCGGATGATTTGGATGGCCGCATCCCGCATCGTCTGGTATTCCCGGTCGGTGAGGGTCTGTGCGGGAGCCACGGTGATGGAATCCCCGGTGTGGACACCCATGGGATCGAAATTCTCGATGGAGCAGATGATGACCACGTTGTCGTTCAGGTCGCGCATCACCTCCAGCTCGAATTCCTTCCATCCCAGAACCGATTCTTCGACCAGGATCTCGCCGATGGGCGAAAGCTGGATTCCCCGGTCCGAGATCTCCTGAAATTCCTCGGTGTTGAAGGCGATGCCGCCGCCGGTGCCTCCCAACGTAAAGGAGGGACGGATCACGGCGGGAAGCCCCACCTTTTCCAGAATCTCCTGGCTCTCCTTCAAACTGGTGGCAAAACCGGAACTGGGGACCTGGAGCCCGATTTCCTCCATGGCCGCGCGGAAAAGGCGCCGGTCCTCCGCCATCTGAATCGCATCCAGATTGGCGCCGATCATGTCGACGCCCATCTCCCGGAGCAGGCCGCTCTCGCTGAGTTGAACCGAGACATTGAGGCCGGTCTGCCCGCCCACGGTGGGCAATATGGCATCGGGGCGTTCCCGCCTGATGATTTCGCCGACGTATTCCGGCGTCAGCGGCTCCACGTAGGTCCGGACCGCGACTTCCGGGTCGGTCATGATGGTGGCGGGGTTGGAGTTGACCAGGATGACCTGGAACCCGTCCTGCATCAGGGCCTTGCAGGCCTGGGTCCCGGAATAATCGAACTCGCAGGCCTGGCCGATGACAATGGGGCCCGAGCCGATGATCAGGATCTTCTCAATGTCGTCTCGCCTGGGCATGCCTGCTGTGCTCGAGGGCTTGGTTCGCGGAACTCAACCTGGCCGATGGGCTCGCATCAGGTCGAGGAAATCGTCGAACAGGTACATGGAATCATGGGGGCCCGGAGAAGCCTCGGGATGATACTGCACGGAAAAAGCCGGCAGCGACCGGTGCCGCATGCCTTCCAGAGTCCGGTCGTTGAGGTTGACATGGGTCAACTCGACGATGTCTTCGTCCAAGGAATCGGGGTCCACGGCGAATCCGTGATTCTGGGACGTGATCTCGATCTTTCGAGTCACCAAGTTTTGGACCGGCTGATTGCCGCCTCGATGCCCGAACTTCAACTTGAAGGTCCGGCCTCCGAGGGCCAATCCCAAAAGCTGATGACCCAGGCAGATTCCGAAGACGGGTCTGCGTCCCAGCAGTTTCTTGACGTTGGCGACAATGTAGTCGAGGGGTTCCGGGTCACCGGGACCATTCGACAGGAAGACCCCGTCCGGGTCCATGGCCAGAACATCCTCGGCAGGCGTGGTTGCCGGGACCACGGTGACGTTGCACCCACGGGACGCGAGGCATCGAAGGATATTGTGTTTGATCCCGAAATCGTAGGCCACCACTCGGAATTTGGACTCCTCCACCGGCCAGGAATAGGACTCGGTGGTGGTGACGAACTTCACGCAATCCAGTCCGGCCATCGTCGGATGGGCCAGGACTTTCCTCCGTATGGAATCGACCGACGACGTGGAGATTCCGCCCCGCATGGCCCCCTTCTCCCGGATGCGGCGAACCAGGGCGCGGGTGTCGATCTCGGAGATGCCGCTGATTCCATGCTGCTTCAGATAGGCGTCCAGCGTTCGCTCCCCACGCCAGTTGCTGAAGATGGGACTGCATTCACGGAGGACGAAGCCTTCCACCTGGGGCTTGGAGGACTCGCCATCTTCAGAGTTCGTACCGTAGTTTCCGATTTGGGGCTGGGTCATCACCACGATCTGACCGGCATAGGAGGGGTCGGTCAGAATTTCCTGGTATCCCGTCATGGAGGTGTTGAAGACCACCTCGCCCAATGTTTCCGTGTCTGCGCCGAAGGCGACGCCTTCGTACACGGTCCCATCTTCCAGATATAGAATCGCCCGTTTGTCCACGTCTCTTGGATCCTCGAATCAGGGAGGTCTGGTCGTGCCGGGCCCGTCTCCCGGCTATTCGATCATGCCCGCCTTGGAGACGGGCCAGTATCGGAACACGGCCTTCCCGAAAATATTCCGGCGCGGCACGCATCCCCAGTTTCGACTGTCGTTGCTGGAATTTCTCCGATCTCCCAGTACAAAGAACTGGTCCTCAGGAACCTTGGCCGTGTGATAGTCGTGGTCCAGGTACTCAGGCCGCAAATAAGGTTCCTCCAAGCGCCGGCCGTCGACGAATACGACACCTCCTTTGATCTCCACGGTTTCACCGGGAATCCCAATGACCCGTTTGATGAAAGACTTGGCCGGGTTCCTAGGGTACCAGAAGACCACGATATCGCCGCGTTCGATGTTCGAGAAACGATAGGAAAGCTTGCTGACAAAAATTCGTTCCTGATCAGCCAGGCGGGGGGCCATGCTGGTCCCCTCCACCTTGACCGGCTGGACCACGAATACGACGATGAGGACGGCGGCGACTGCGGCGACGAGGATGTCTCGAGCCCAACCGCGCAACTCGTTGAAAACGCCGGCCAGAGATCCCTGATTCTCGCTGTCCCGGGCCTCTGTCCGTTCCTGTCGGACCGCGGTTTCCGGCGGTTGCTCTTCCGGCATCTCCTCCTGGACCGCTCCCTCCAACGAGGCTCATTGATACCATAGTCCGGAAAGCGAACTCAACCGGGCCAGCGAGCCCCACGCCCGTAGTTTCCTTGGTGGTCGAGGCATGATAAACCGCGTCTAGCACTTCGTTGACAACCCCCGGAATCCGCCGAGGACCCCGCCGGGTACCGGCGGGTTGCGGACCGGAAACAGGAGTACGCCGCATGCTGGTGCCCGGCCGACTGTTCCTGACGCGTGGTTCCGGACGCCACCGCGAAAAACTGATCAGCTGGGAATTGGCGCTCCATGACGCCGGGATCTCCTCCTTCAACCTGGTTCGCGTCTCCAGCATCTTTCCTCCCCGATGCAGGCTGGTCAGCAGCCAGGAAGGACTGAAAGCGTTGGTTCCCGGTCAAGTGGTGTTCGCCGTGCTCAGCAAGAATACGACTTCGGAGCCCGGCCGAATGATTGCCGCGTCCATCGGTTTGGCCGCGCCCCGGGATTCGGACCGGCATGGCTACCTGAGCGAGCACCACAGCTTCGGAGAAACCGCGGCGACAGCGGGAAACCACGCCGAAAACGTGGCCGTTCAGATGCTGTCCGCGAGCCTGGGCCTGCCCTCGGGCGAGGATGACGCCGACAATGGCAGGACGCGGCGCCGGGAACGATGCGGCGAGTTCGCCGAAACCACCAGTATCGCCCAGTGCGCCACCGGTGACCGGGGCGGTCTGTGGACGACCGTCGTCGCGGCCGCAGTCCTGCTGCCGTGATCCGCTGGGGAAGAGGGTCGCGACGTGGCAACCGAATCAGCCACGCCGGAAGGGATGGGCGCTCGGCTCAGACCTCCAGGACCTCACTCTCTTTCAGCCGGCCCAGATCATCCGCCTGGGCGATGAAGTCGTCGGTGATCTTCTGGACCTTATCGTACCCGCGGTGCTCGTCATCCTCGGAGATGGCCTTGCTCCTGGAAAGTTTCTTCAACCGGTCGTTGGAGCTGCGCCGGATGTTTCTGACCGCGGTCCGGTGCTGTTCGGTCACCTTGCGGACATGCCTGGCCAACTGCTTGCGCCGCTCCTCGGTCAGCGGAGGGATGGGCACCCGGATGAGCCGTCCGTCGTTGGAAGGATTAAGGCCCAGATTGGAGGCCAGAATCGCCCGGGTGATGTTCTCGATCTGGGTCGGGTCCCAGGGCTGGATGGTCACCATGGTCGCTTCCGCCACGTGCAGGGTGGCGAGCTGGCTGATGGGCGTCAACGTCCCGTAGTAATCCACCCTGATGGGATCGAACAGATGGAGGGAGGCGCGTCCCGTGCGGACCGTCGCCAACTCCCGGCTCAGATCCTCCACGGACTTTCGCATCCGGGTCCGGGTTTCAGTCAACACCTGCTCGACGGAGTTTCCGTTCATGCTGTCCCCCCCTTGAGCCGCTCGGCGTCCCGGGCCAACCGGGAACGGCGTTTCAGTGGCTGATGACGGAACCAACCTTCTTGCCCAGGACCGCGTTCGTGATGTTCCCCTTCTGCCGGAGACTGAACACAACGATGGGCAGATCGTGATCCATGCACAACGATATGGCCGTTGCGTCCATCACCTTGAGACCTTTTTCCAGAACCTGAAGATAGGTCAGCCGGTCGTAGCGTTTGGCATCCGCATTGACTTGGGGATCCGAATCGTAAACGCCGTCGACTTTGGTCCCCTTCAAGATCGCGTCGGCCCGGATTTCCATCGCTCGCAGGGCCGCCGCCGTGTCGGTGGAGAAATAGGGACTGCCGGTGCCGGCCGCGAAGATGACGACCCGTTTCTTCTCCAGGTGCCGGATAGCTCGCCGCCGAATGAAGGGCTCCGCCAGTTCCGAGACATGGATGGCACTCAGGACCCGGGTGTCGACGTCGTTTTTCTCGAGGGCGTTCTGCAAAGCCAGAGAGTTGATGATGGTGGCCAGCATGCCCATGTAGTCGCCCGTGGCCCGGTCGAACCCGGCCTCACTGACATTCACACCGCGAATGATGTTGCCGCCGCCGACTACGACGGCAGTCTCCACACCCAGTTCGTGAACTTCTTTAACCTGGAGGGCGACACCCTCCATCATGGCGGGATCGACGCCGAAGTGGCCCTCGCCCATGAGCATCTCGCCGCTGAGCTTGACGAGAAGCCGCCGGTAGGCGGGTCGTTCCAGCTTGACCGGGTCTCCCAACGGCGCCTGGCTCTCCTGGGGCAAAACCGCCTCCTGTGAATGCGAGGAACTCCCCGGCGTCGGTGCTAGAGTTCTTCTCCCACCTTGAACCGGCAAAAGCGACGGGCCGTGATGTTTTCCTTCAAAGTGGCGATCTTGGACTTGATGAACTGCTCGACGGTGATCGAAGGGTCCTTGACGAAGGGCTGCTCGTAAAGGCACACGGCGGAGTAGTACTTTTCCAAGCGGCCCTCGACGATTCTCTCGACGATAAATTCAGGTTTGCCCGTTGCCAGCGCCTGGTTTCGGTAGATCTCCTTCTCCCGATCGACCTCCTCGGAACCCACCTCTTCCCGCCGCACGTAAAGGGGGTTGGAAGCAGCCACCTGCATGGCCAGGTCCCGGACGAGTTCCTGGAATTCATCGGTGCGTGCCACGAAATCGGTCTCACAATTCACTTCCAGGAGAACACCCAGCTTGCCGCCGGCATGGATGTACTGACCCACCGTCCCCTCGCTGGTGGCGCGGCCAGACCTCTTGGCGGCTGCGGCCAGGCCCCGTTCGCGAAGGATGACCACGCCTCGATCCAAGTCTCCATCGGCCTCGACCAGCGCCCTCTTGCACTCCATCATTCCGGCGCCGGTCCGGTCCCGGAGCGCCTTGACCTGTGCTGCGGTTACACTCATTTTCGATCGACCTTCCCGCTGAAACGCTTGGTGCGCCGCTTCCTGTCGGACGCCCTGGTTGTTATTCGGAGGTGGGGGCAGTCGCGGCCGGCACCGCGGGCGCGGGAGTGGCCGCCACGGCGGCATCGGGCGGTGTCGAGGTCTGCTGCGCCGCCTGCTCCTGCGCGGCCTTCTCCTGGAGCACCTTTTCTCGCAGAGCCCTCTCGCGAGCCGCCTTTTCCCGGGCCGCTTTCTCGCGGGCCGCCTTTTCCCGGGCCGCTTTTTCCCGGGCCTCTGCCAGACGAGCTTCCCGGATCGCCTTTCCGGCCAGGATCGCATCCGCGATGGTGGAAGTGAACAGCCTCACCGATCGCAATGCGTCGTCGTTTCCCGGAATCACGAAGTCGACATCGTCAGGATCGCTGTTGGTGTCCACCACGGCGATCACCGGAATGCCCAGCTTGGCGGCTTCCTTGACGGCGATGACCTCCCGGTTCGTGTCCACCACGAAGAGGATGTCGGGGAGCCGCTCCATGTCCCTGATGCCGCGCAGATTCTTGTCCAGCTTTTTGCGTTCCCGCTCCAGCCGCGCCACTTCCTTCTTGGAGAGCTTGTCGTAGAAGCCGTTGACCCGTTTTTCTTCCAGATCCTTGTATCGCTTGATGCTGTTCCGGACGGTCGCAAAATTGGTCAGGAGACCACCGAGCCAACGGTTGTTGACATAGTGGGCCTCGCATCTCTCGGCTTCCCGTTCAATGGTGTCCTGGGCCTGTCTCTTGGTGCCGACGAACAGCACGGAACTCCCCCGGATGCTCCGCTCGACGAGAAAATCGATGGCCCGTTTGAAATACCGGAGCGTGGTACGGAGATCGACGATGTGGATGCCGTTTCGCTGGCCGAAAATGAACGGCTTCATCTTCGGATTCCAGCGCCTTGTCTGATGCCCGAAATGGACACCGGCGTCCAGCAGTTGCTTGATGGGAATGGAACTCACCGATTCCTCCCTGGCTACCTCTTGGAAAATTGGAACCGCTTACGCGCCCCGGGTTGCCCGTATTTCTTCCGTTCCTTGACCCGCTGATCGCGCCTGAGAAGCCCGGCCTTCTTCAGCGTAGCGCGGAGATCGGGATCGAACTGGAGCAGGGCACGGGCTATTCCCAGCCGGACGGCGCCGGCCTGTCCGGAATATCCCCCGCCCTTGACGTTGATGTACACGTCGAACTTGTCGTTGTTCTCCGTCTGCGCCAGAGGTTGCAGAACGACAACCTGTTGCGTCCGGTTGCGGAAGTACTCCTGGAAATCGACGTGGTTGACGACGATCTGCCCTTCCCCGGGCATCAGGAACACTCGTGCAGTGGCGGACTTCCTCTTGCCCGTTCCGTAGTATTGAACCTCGTTCAAGGAAGATCTCCTGTGGTCGGCGGGGACGAACTAAAGGGCCAGCGGCTCCGGCTTCTGAGCTTGATGCGGATGGTCGGCGCCAGCATAGATCTTGAGTTTCCGGATCATCCTCTTGCCCAACTTGTTCTTCGGCAGCATACCTCGAACCGCCAGGCGTACGAGACGATCCGGATACCGGCGCAGCAGATTCTCGGCCGTTATCTCCTTAAGCCCCCCCGGGTAACGGCTGTGGGAATAGTAGACCTTCTGGGACCACTTCTTCCCGGTCAGGCGCACTTTGTCGGCGTTGACGACGATCACGAATGCGCCGGTATCGAGAAAATCGGTGTAGTTCGGCCGGTCCTTACCCATGAGAAGGGTAGCCAGACGAGTCGCCAAGCGTCCCAGAACCTGATCGCTGGCGTCCACGACGAACCACTTCCTGTCGATTTCGTCGAAACCAGGAAGAAACGTCTTATTCGAATTCTTCATCTCGCTACACTACGCCCCACGAGTCCAAGAGTCTGGAAATCTACCGAACGGACCCGTTCCTTGTCAAGGCAGCGCCCTGTCGAACTTTGGGTTCGCGTTCCAGGCAGTTGGGACGTTCAGGACATTGAAGATGAACGGAACCCACAAACGATCGGCGATTCTGGCGGCGCCGGGACGCGAACTGCTGATCCTGGCGGCCGCATGCTGCATCCTCGTGGGAACCGCCGTCTGGCACCAGTCGCTGGACTCCCGGACAGACGCGGGCGAAACCCGGCTGGCGGCGATCGGCGACGGTCGAGGGAGACTGGAAGCAGTTCTGAAGAGGGTCCGGCGCTGGGAAGAAGCGGTCGAAGACCTGATCCGGTGCCGCGACCGCATCCGGGAACTCAAGATCCGCCAGGCATCCCCTCTTTCGCTGTGGAACCGGCTCATGGACCGGTTCCCGTCCGGGGAGGAACTATCCCTGCACCGTCTGGATTGGGAGGACGGAACACTGACTCTCGAGGGAACCGCCGCGACCCCCTCCGCCGCCGGGACTCTGCTGGACCGTCTGGATCCGGACGCCGGATTTTCCAAAGTGGAACTGCGATCCATGGAACAAACAGGGAACACCGTCCAATTCGCCGTCACTGCCCGAACCGGGCACTGACCGGGATACGCGAGTATGGAGAGGCTTCGTCGAAAGGTCCGCCAAAAACCTGCCCTTTCCCTGTCCGTCATGGGACTTCTCCTGGCGGGTTCCATCTATGCTTCGACGATCCGTCCGCTCCAATTCCGCCTCGAGGGGCTGGAGCAGGAATTTCTGCGGGCACGGACCCATCAAAATCAGACCGACTCGGCCCTGGATCGCCTCACGAGGCTCAAGGAAGAATTCGGCGAGCACCGCACGCTCCTCCAGGACGAGGGAGGACCGGTCGAGGGGGAGACTTCCGGTTCCGAGGCCATCAGTCAAATCGTACGGCTGGCTCTCCAACGTGGTCTGCGTCCCACACGAGTCTCTCCCTCGACCCCGGTCGTGGAGGAATTCCTGACCCATTGGCCATTGGACCTGGTCGTGGCGGGAGGATTTCACGGTCTGGGCCGATTCTTTCAGGATCTCGCGGAACTGGATGAGATCGTCAACGTCCGAAGACTGTCCATCAGCCGCCGGGACCCTTCCCTTCCGGCGATGACTCTGGACGCTTCCATCTCCCTGACCTTCTTCCGGATCAACCTGCAGGACTTCGACCCGGACCAAGAGCCGGAGCAGGAGGAGGCGCCATGATCCTGGTCCCGCTCCTCCAGTTCGGCGTGATCCTCAGCCTGGCGGTTGTCAGCCCAAAAGGTCCGGCCGTCTACTCGCCACAAGGAAAGCCGGACCCGTTCGAGCCTCGAAACCAGGAGCATCGCCACACGATGGAGACTCCATTGACGGCACCCTTGCGGCAACTCGCGATTTCCGAATTGGTGATTGTAGGGACAGCCGTGGGGAAACTCGGCGTTTTCGTCCTGGTCCAAGGAGCCGACCGCTTGACCCACCTGGCTCCCATGAAAGCCCGATTCGCCGACGGATACTTGGTGGAGGTCTCGGGAGACTGGGTGATTTTCCGGGTCGATGGGAGCGGCACGGGCCGGTCCTGGGTCACGAAGCGAATTCGTTCCGCCGGAGGGTAGCCGAGACCATGCCGATCAGTCCGCGACTCCGGTGCAGATGGGTTCTCATCTTCTGGGTCCTGGCCGCCTCCTCAACGAGAGGTTCAGGACCCGAAGTCCCAGAGGTTCCCGATCCGTTGCGTCAGCCGGTTTCCATGAGCCTGGTCGACGCCTCCCTGGTGGATTTCTTTCGCACCGTCGCGGAGTTGAGCGACCTCAACATGGTGATCGATTCCGACGTGTCGGGAAACGTGACACTGCGCGTGGAGCGGCTGGCCCTGGACCGGATCGTGGAGATGGTCCTCAAGAGCCATTCCCTGACCCGGACGGTACAGGACGACCTGATCCGCATTTCCCGTCAAGAGACTCTCCGGGCGGAGAAGGAGCGGGAACGGAAGATGCTGGAACTGGAACATGAGAGCCAGGAGCCGGCGACCGTGGCCCGGTCCCTGAACTACGCCTCCGCCGAGGAGGCGGCCAAGAGCCTGAAGAACCAACTGGGTCAGAAGGGCCGGTTGGATGTGGACACCCGGACCAATACCGTGTTGATGACCGACATCCCCCCTCGAGTCGCGGAGATGAATCGACTCCTCGACCGCCTGGACGTTGCCGAGCGTCAAGTCGAGATCGAGGCCAGAATCATCGAGGCCACCACCACCTTCGCCCGGAACCTGGGCCTCCAGCTCGACCTGCTGGCGGGGGGGAGCGGCCGGGGCGCCTCGGGCTCCATCCGCATGAGCACCCCGGTGGGGCCGGCATCGGGTTCTCCCGGCGTGGCGGCCGTGCCGGTGCTGGACACCGTGCGCCTGGATGCTCTTCTCACGGCCGCCGAATCAGACGGAGAAGTTCGCATCCTTTCCAAGCCCCGGGTCACCGCCCTGAACAACGTAGAGGCCATCATCACCCAGGGAGCCCGGATTCCGATTCCAGTCGAGCACGACTTCACGACCACGGTCCGCTTCGAGACTGCCGCCCTGCGACTTCTGGTGACGCCGCAGATCACGCGCGAGAAGACGGTCCTGTTGAAAATCAAGGTGGAAAACAACGTCCCCGATTTCAGCCGGACCGTTCAAGGCATCCCCACCATCCTCACCAGCGAATCCCAGACCGTAGTTCTGATCCCCCATGAAGGTACGGCCGTAATCGGGGGGATCCTCCTGGACATCGACCGTACGCTGGAGCAGAGGGTCCCCGGTCTGAGCCGCATCCCGGTCCTGGGCAGGCTCTTTCGGAGGAACTCCCAAAGCCGGGAAACCCGGGAAATTATTTTCTTCATCACGCCCCGGATCAGGTAGATGGTAGAGTCCGGGGATGCACGACTTTCGGGGCCGCTATGGCCGCTTTCTGACCGCGATCGAGGGCCGCGGCCTGGACGGATTTCTGGTCCAGCACAGGCCCAATCTCGCCTACCTCTTCAACTTCACCGGCTCGGCGGGACTGGCATGCTGCCTGGGCCACGAAACCATACTCCTGGTGGACTCCCGGTATCATGAACAGGCTCGGGCCACGGCCGCGAACTGCACCCCCCGGCTGATTCGGGGTTCGTTCGAACAGGCCCTGGAAGAGCTGTTGAACGACCATTTTCCCGGCGGGAGCACTCGGCAACGACTCGGGTTGGAGGCCACTCACGCCAGTTGCGACCTCTGGCTGCGGATCCAGACCTGGTCGGCAGCCGTCGAGTGGGCACCGGAACACGACCTGATCGAGACCCTGCGCACCATCAAGGAACCCAGCGAAATCGAGGCGTTGGTCCATGCCTTCGAGCTGGCGCAGGGGGCCTACGCCCGCTTTCTCGACCGAATCTCCCCCGGGCTGGCCGAGGTCAGGATGGCGGGCATCCTGGAAATGGAGATGCGCGAGGCCGGAGGCGAGGGCACCGCTTTCCCCACGATCGTGGCCAGCGGGCCTCGATCGTCCCTGCCCCACGGCGTGGCCGGCGGCCGAATCTGGGGAGAGGAGGAACTCCTCCTGATCGACTTCGGGATCCGCTCGGGAGGGTATCTGAGCGATCTCACCCGCATCCACCTTCCTCGCGGAGTCGGCAAGCCGGAGATCTTCGACATTGTCTCGGAAGCGCAGCGCGCGGCGCTGGACTCCATCCGTCCCGGCGTCCGGTCCAGCGACGTGGATCGGGCGGCTCGACGCGTCATCGAAGAAGCCGGCCATGGGAACCACTTCCAACACGGCACGGGACACGGACTGGGCCTGGAAGTCCACGAACTGCCCCGAATCTCACCGATCCGGCCCCAAACCCTCGAGCCCGGCATGGTCTTCACCGTGGAACCGGGGATCTATCTTCCCGGACGTCTGGGCGTCCGGATCGAGGACGTGGTTGCCGTGACCGAAACCGGGTACCGGCTGTTGTCCGACCCGGACCGCTGAAAGAGTGAGGAAGGGGAAATTTCCCATCCGGCAGAGGAGCGGCCCCGACTGGCGCGCACAGTGGGTCGCCAGGCGCATTGGGCCGTTCCGACTTGTTCCCGCGGGGCCGTGGAGACTAAACTTACACGGCGCGGGGAGAAGCCGGCGCAGGAAAAAGGATGAATACCAGGGAGATCCGATCTTTACTGAAGCTCATCGACGAGTTCGATGTGGCGGAGTTCGAGTTGGAACGGGAAGGAGTCCGGCTCCGGATTCTTCGCGGCGGTGCCGACTCGCCGCCTGAACCCGCGGCTCCCACCGTTCAGGAGGCCCCTCCCGTCGAAACTGCTCCCGCCGAGCCCGTGTCCGCCCCGGAAAACCTTCACGTCTTCACCGCACCCATGGTGGGGACCTACTACTCTTCACCCAAGCCTGACGCAGACTCCTTCGTCCAAGTCGGAGCCACCATCCGCGAAGGGGACACTCTCTGCATCATCGAGGCCATGAAGATCTTCAATCAGATCGAGAGCGACGTGGATGGCCAGATCGTTCGCATCCTGGTTGAGAACGGCCAGCCCGTCGAATACGGTGAGCCACTGTTCGAAGTCCGCACCTAGCATGTTCAGAAAAATCCTCATCGCCAACCGGGGTGAGATCGCGCTCCGTGTCGTCGCCGCCTGCAAGGAATTGGGCATTCGCACGGTCGCAGTCTACTCGGAAGCGGATCGGGACCTGCTCCATGTCCGCTTCTCCGACGAGGCCGTCTGCATCGGCCCGCCCCGAAGCTACGACAGCTATCTGAACATCCCCAGCATCATCAGCGCGGCCGAAATCACCAACGTCGACGCCATCCATCCAGGTTACGGCTATCTGGCCGAGAGTTCCCACTTCGCGGAGGTCTGCGACAACTGCGGCATTCGGTTCATCGGCCCCTCGGCGTCTGCCATCAGCCTCATGGGAGACAAGTCCCGGGCACGGGAGACGATTCAGGACCTGGGAATTCCCACCATTCCCGGCACCGGAGTCATTGACCGGAAAACCCCGGATCCTACCGCATTGGCGCGGCAGGTCGGCTTTCCCCTCATCATCAAGGCGGCAGCCGGAGGCGGCGGGAAAGGGATGCGTATCATTCGCCGGGAACAGGAATTCCTGGATTCCCTGTCACTGGTCCAGTCCGAGGCGGAAAGCGCATTCGGCAACTCCCAGGTCTATCTGGAGCGGTATCTCGAGAACCCGCGCCATATCGAGTTCCAGGTCCTGGCCGACGAGCAAGGAAACATCGTCCACCTGGGGGAGCGTGACTGTTCCATCCAGCGGCGGCACCAGAAACTGGTGGAGGAGTCTCCCAGCCCGTTTCTCAGCCCCGGCAGGCGAATGGAGCTGGGAAGCCAGGTGGTGCAGGCCCTGAAGCAGATCGGCTATCAGAACGCCGGGACGGTGGAGTTTCTGTTCGACCAGGAGGGCAACCATTACTTCATCGAGATGAACACCAGGATCCAGGTCGAGCATCCGGTGACGGAGATGATTACGGGAATCGACATCGTGAAACAGCAGATCCTGATCGCCGCGGGCTTTCCTCTGGACTTTTCCCAGGAGGACGTGGCCTTCCGGGGAAGCAGCATCGAATGCCGGCTCAACGCCGAATCGTCCGAGACCTTCACTCCGTCGCCAGGCCGAATCCATGCCTACCATGCTCCGGGAGGGCCCGGTATCCGGGTCGATTCCGCAGCCTATACGGATTGCGTCATTTCACCTCACTACGATTCCCTCATCGCCAAACTCATCGCCCACGGCAACGACCGGGAAGAGGCCATCTCCCGGCTGAACCGGGCCTTGGACACCTTCATCGTGGAGGGGATCGAGACCACCCTGCCCTTCCACCGAAGGGTGATCCGCCACCCCGACTTCCTGAAGGGAAACTATGGGACCTCGTTCCTGGAGGAGTTCTCGGGAGGCGCGGCATGAGCGAACCCGCCGGGGCCAATCAAAGAGGCTACTGGGGCTCCGGGCTCGGTTTCGTCCTGGCTGTGGTCGGTTCAGCCATCGGGCTCGGCAATATCTGGCGGTTCCCCACCGAGGCGGGACAGAGCGGAGGGGGCGCCTTCGTTCTGGTCTACGTGATCGCTACTTTTATGATCGGGGTCCCGGTCATGCTGGCCGAGTTGGCCGTGGGCCGAAGAACCCAGCGAAATCCGGTCGGAGCCTACCGGAGCCTGGCTCCCGGAAGCGGCTGGGGACTGGCCGGAGGGTTCGCCGTCTTCACCGGCTTGATCATCCTGAGCTACTACAGCGTGGTCGCCGGCTGGACACTCAAATACACTTGGATCGCATTCAGCGGCTCCCTGCACGGCGCCACTCCGGAGGCCATCAGCGCGACTTTCAAGAATTTCATCCAGGATCCGGTACCGGTGCTCGGCTGCCACCTTCTCTTCATGCTCATCACCGTCCGGATTGTCATGGGGGGCATACGGCATGGGATCGAACGAGCCGCCAAGATCCTCATGCCCGTGCTGTTCGTGCTTCTGATTCTCCTGGTGGTCCGTTCATTGACACTCCCGGGAGCCGCCGAAGGCCTCCGCTTCTACCTCATGCCCGACTTCGGAATGCTGGATGTCAAGGTGATCCTGAAAGCCGTGAGTCATGCCTTCTTCTCGCTGAGCCTGGGAATGGGCGCCATCATCACTTTTGGAAGCTACCTGTCGCCCAAGCAGAATTTGGTGTCCAGCGCCGTATGGGTGAGCTGCGCCGACTTCCTGATCGCATTCCTGGCCGGCCTGGCCATATTCCCGGCGATCTTTTCGGTTCCGGGCCTGGAACCCGACGCCGGGCCGGGGCTGATCTTCGTGGTTCTTCCCAACATCTTCAATGCCATCCCCCTGGGACACCTCTTCGGAGCGGCTTTTTTCATCCTGCTGGCCATAGCCGCGCTGACTTCCGCCATCTCCATGTTGGAGGTGGTCGTCTCCTTCACCATCGACGAGTTGGGATGGGACCGCCGCCGATCGGCCATCGGAGTCGGCAGCGTGATCTTCCTCCTGGGAATCCCCAGTGCGTTGGGCAACGGAGCCGTTCCGCTGTTTTCCGGAACCCTCGATTTCGTGAACGAATATTTTGGCGGGATGGGATTGGTCTTGGGTGCTCTGCTGGTGAGCCTCTTCGTGGGCTGGAAGTGGGGTATCGGCAACGCCGTCGCGGAGTTGGAGCGGGGCCGCGGCACTTTCCGCTTGGGAAAGGCCTGGGGATTCCTGATCCGGTTCGTCTGCCCGCTGGCCATCCTCACGATCCTCTTTCAGCTCCTCAGGGGATAAGGCTCCATGCCCAAGTCCCTGCCCGGTCCCCTCTATCCCATCACTCACTGCCCCAACCCGCAGGGCTGGGATCACGTGGCCTTCTCCGACTGCCTGATCCGTTGCGGGATCCGGTTTTTCCAGGTCCGGGACAAGACGCTACCGGACGGCCATCTCTACCGGCAGCTCCTGAAGATCCGTTTACTGTGCCGGGAGGCGGGAGCCTGTTTCGTGGTCAATGACCGGGTGGACATGGCTCTGGCGGTCGAGGCCGATGGCGTCCATCTGGGCCAGGACGACCTTCCGGCGGCGGCCGCCCGGCGACTCCTGGGAGACGGAGCGGTCATCGGACTTTCCACCCACAATTGGGACCAGTTCAGAAGGGGACTGGAGGAGCCGGTAGACTACCTCGCGTTGGGCCCCGTTTTCCCCACCCAGACTAAGGAGGATGCGGCTCCTGTCCTGGGCCTGGATCTGCTCCAAAGGGCCTCCCGCAGCACCGATCTTCCCTTGGTCGCCATTGGCGGAATCTCGGTGGAGAAGGCCCCCGGCGCGTGGCAGTCCGGGGCCCGTTCGGTGGCGGTGATCTCCGACGTCGCCGGTGCCGAGAGTCCGGAGCGCCGGATTCGAGCCTACCTGGAACGGTCGCGGGTACGGGTCGGGGCGACATGAATCTCCTGCTGTTCGAGTCTCGGCGAGGCCATGCACTGCCCGTGCTGGAACCCCTTCCGAAGGAGGCCTATCGCCAGCGGCGGAAGGAGACGACGCGGTGGTCTCGGCTGCAGGGCCGGGTCCGTTCCACGTATCGCCGATTGGAAGAGCGTTTCGATTACGACGAGAGGCTCTGCTCGGCGCTTCACCACGTTCCCGAACTGACGGTGCGCCACTCCAGCCGCCTGGGTGGAGAGGCCGCGCGAAACCTGCTGCATCGCTTTTTCAAGCGGCAGCGCCTGAAGCATTCCGCGTGGCTCAAGGTGGATCTGGTCCTCGCCGCACTGGGCAGCGTCCTCACTCCCATTCCGGGACCCAACGTCTTTTTCTTCTATCCGGCCATCCGGGCATTCGGCCACTACACGGCGCTCCGGGGAGTGCGGGATCCAGCCAGGCTGGATCGGTCGTCGTTTGTGGCCGAGCCCCTGATCGACCAGGTTCAGGCGAACATGGATCGAATCGAAGACATCCGTCCGTTACTGGTCCAACTGGAGCGGCGGTACAACCTGACAGAATTGGAACGGCGCCTTTTTTCCGGGGGGACCCGGCGCTGACTTCCGGCAGCGAGGCTCAGGTTGGGGCCAAATATCCGTCCAACAGGAAATCCCGGCCCAGTCTCCTGACCTTGAGACTCGAAACGGCGAGGGCATCGGCGAGGCGGTTGACCTGGAGCTCTCCCACCCCCGGTATGCCTGAGCTGCCGAGAATCTTGGGACCGTAGTAGAAGTGGACCCGCTGGATGACGCCCGCCTGCAGGGACGATCCGGCGACTCGGCCGCCCCCCTCCACGATGAGACTG
This sequence comes from Acidobacteriota bacterium, assembly GCA_028874215.1. NCBI lineage: Bacteria > Pseudomonadati > Acidobacteriota > Acidobacteriota bacterium. The sequence continues at coordinate 23,306 of JAPPLF010000028.1, read as the reverse complement.
GTTATGGAATCCCCGCCCAGAGACTCCAGCACCGCCGGCCAGGAAAGGAACGGTCCTTCTTGCGGGACTCGCACCAGGCGGGCTTTGCCCGCGAGGGGACTGCCGGGCGGACACGGACTACTGTGAAAGATCCATACGGGATCGCCTGACAGGAAGAGCCTGGACTTCACCGGCGTCCGCAACTGGGAGTCCAGAACGATCTTCCGGATCCGCTTCCTCGACCTCCACCGCACATCCAGCGACGGATCGTCCGTCAGGACCGTCTCTATTCCCACCAGAATGGCGTCGTAGAGAAAACGGCGACGGTGCACGTGCCGCCTCGCCTTCTCGCCCGTGATCCACTTGGAATCGCCTCCCGGCGCGGCGATCCTGCCATCCAGGGTGAGCGCCAGCTTGAGCAGGCAGAAAGGTTTCCGGTGCCGGACGAAGAAAAAGAAGACTTCGTTGAGCCGGCGAGCCTCCTCCCCGCACAACCCTTCGTGGATTCGAATCCCGCGGGAACGAAGGTATTGCATCCCCTTGCCCGCGACTTGGGGCGAAGGGTCCGTCACGGCCACGAAGACCTCCCGGATCCCGGCTTCGGCGACTCTCTGCATGCAGGGAGGGGTCCGGCCCCAATGCGCACAGGGCTCCAAGGTGACGTACAGGGTGGCTCCCCGGGCGCGGCTTCCGGCCCGGTCCAGAGCGACCACCTCGGCGTGATGCAGTTTCCGATAGAGATGATAGCCCTCGCCCACTACATGTCCGTCCCGCACGACCACGGCTCCCACCATGGGGTTGGGGCTGACCCGGCCGGCACCTCGCCGGGCAAGTTGGAGTGCGCGGCGCATGAAACGGACGTCCGAGTCGGAGGCAGGCATGGGATGTTGTCACCGGTCCTTCATCGTTCGCGCCGGCCTGTGGCCTGCACGGAATGCGCGCCCGGAATCCTTACCGGGTCACCGAGTGTATGACGAATCGGGTCTGATCCGCAGGCACTGCCGCGTCGGAAATCGGACGGTCCAGGTCACGCCCCGGACTGGGCAGGAGTCTCCGCCAGCGCCAGGCGGATCCGAAGGGTGTTGATCCTTCTCTGATCGGCGGCGAGAACCTCGACTCGGATGCCGTTGATATCGGTCGTCTCGCCCGGATGCGGAACCCGGCCCATCTGGGAGACGACGACGCCGGAAACCGTCGTAAAGTGGGTGACCCCCAAGCTCAGACCCAGAGCCTTCTCCAGGTTCTCGATTTCGGCCGCGCCCCGGACGATATAGCTTCCGTCCCCCTCGGCAATCAGGTCCACCAACTGCATCTCGTCCTCATCTCGAATCTCGCCCACGATCTCCTCGATCAGATCCTCGATGCTGACCAGTCCACTGACCGCTCCATGCTCGTTGATGACGATGGCAATGTGCTCGGCGCTCCTTTGCATCTCTCGAAAGAGGTCCGCCACCTTCTTGGTCTCAGGAACGAACAATGGCGGCGTCATCAGCCGCGTCACCGGTGCGTCACCACTCTCCGCGGTGAGATAGGAAAGCAGGTTCCGCACATAGACGATGCCCACGATTTCATCCAGGTCCCTTCGATAGACCGGTATTCGGGAATGCTTCCGGGAGACGATGAGATCCCGCATCTCGGAGATGGTGGTGGTCTGAGGAGTCGCCACGACCTGGGTCCGGGGGGTCATGATCTCCTTGACACGCGTGTTCCCGAACTCCAGCGCCGAAAGGATCAGATCACCCTCCCGGCCCTCGATGATCCCCTCCTCCTCCCCGACGTCCACATAGGCTTCAAACTCGCCTTCCGTCGATTCTTCCTCCTGGCCTCCCGTTTCGTCACCGTTGGCGGACACTCGGTCGAAGGGCTTGAGCAAGGACGCCATGGGACGACTGATCCAGGCCATGAAGGGGTAACACCGTGACAGCACCGGCACCAGGCGCAGAAGGGCCTGTTCCGGATACCGGGTCGCCATGATGGGAAGCACCAGCAACACCAACACAAAGGTCGACAGAATCGCCAGCAACGCCCACCAGGCGCCCTGAATCGGCCGGAGCTCAAGGAAGAACCCGGTCGCGAAAACGACCAGCGCAATCTGAATGCAAAGGAGCACGAGGCGAACCGGAAGCAGGAAGCGGCTCCGGTCCGAGGTGATGGTCTCCACAAGACCCGGCGCCTGAGACGCCCCCCGCATCGAGAGTATCCTGAGAGTGAGGCGGGAGATTCGAATGACGGCAGTCTCAACCACCGAGAGAAAGAGGAGAATCAGAAGAGAGAGCGCCAACAACAGGGCGACCGCCCAACTCAAAGAAGTTGATACTCCCTTCTCAACTGCACTTCCATTGATTCCATTTCACCTGAGTCGACCTCATGGTCATGCCCCATGAGATGGAGAAGACCATGGAGAGCCAACACTTTCAGTTCCGTCTGCAGAAGCCCTCGGCGCTGCCGGTCGGCGGTTTCCACCGAAATCAGGATATCACCCAGGTAGGACTCCTCGCCCATGGGGAATGCGAGAACGTCAGTCGGTTCAGGCACCCCCCGGAAGCGACGGTTGTAGAGCCGGATTCCGCGGTCGCTGACGAGGACGGTGGAGAACTCCCCCGTGATCCCCAGCCTGTGAGCCAGACGGCCCAAGAACTCCTCGAGACGCCGTGTCTCGACCAGGATCTTTTTCTGCCTATTGAATACGTGGATGCGGGAGTTGCTCTTCCTCAATTCGCTTGTTGAACTCGAATCCGGGGTACTCCACCCGATGGTGATACATTCCCCTGAGGACCCGTTCGAAGGCGTTGCCGATCCGGCCCAGCTCCTTGATGGTGACGTCGCACTCGTCGAACTGTCCGTCCTCGACGGTGGCCTGGGTCAAACGTTGGATCATGCTCCGGATCTGTCCCGGTCCCGGATCTTCCAGGGTGCGCGACGCCGCCTCCACCTGGTCGGCCAGCATGAGGATCGCCGCCTCTCGACTCTGCGGTTTGGGGCCGGGATAGCGGAACTCACTCTCGCTGACCTCCATGCCCTTTGGCCGGGCGGCCTCCTTGGCCTTCTCGTAGAAATACTTCATCACCCGCGTCCCATGGTGCTGCGGGATGAGGTCACGGACCTTGGGAATCAGCTTGATCTCGTCGGCGATGGCGAGTCCGTCCTTCACGTGACTGCCCAGGATGAGGCTGGACATGTTCGGAGTCAGGTTGTCGTGCTTGTTGCCGGTGTAGATCTGGTTCTCGACGTAGTATTCGGGCGCCTTGAGCTTGCCGATGTCGTGGTAGTAGGCCCCCACACGAACCAGGAGATTGTTGGCTCCGATGGCTTCCGCCCCGGCTTCGGCCAGGGTGCCGACGGTGATGCTGTGGTGATAGGTCCCCGGGGCTTCCAGGGCCAGTCGCCGCAGGACGGGATTGTTCAGGTTCGAGAGCTCGAGCAGGCGGACGTCAGTGGTGATCCGAAAAAGAGACTCCAGTATGGGGAGCAGCAGCGAGGCCAGCATGGCGGCAATGACTCCACTCACGAGTCCACTGGCCGAACGCAGGAGAAAGAGCAGCCAATCAAACCCCACGTCCATGTAAATCAACTGATAACCCAAGGCGACCGCCACGTTGACCAAGCCGATGATCAAACCGGCACGGGTGACGGCCGATCGCTCGCGATACTGGTCCAGTGCGTGGACGGCAGCCAGAGAGCCGGCCAGCGTGTAGACGATCATGAGACCTTCGCCCGTCATGAGTCCCATGAAGACCGCAAAGGTCAGAGCGAAGAATACGGTCAGCGGGACGTTTGTCAGCAGGACGGCAATGATGGCGCCGGTCGCCACGGGTACCACAAGATAGAAATCCACGGGGTCCTGGAATCTCTCGAACCCGATGCCCTCCACGACGAAGTCTGCGAATACCACGAAGACCTTGCAGACCACCAGCGTGGAGAGCAGCACCAGCGGCAACAGGACGTGATATCTGGAAGTCTCCGTCTTGGCCTCCTTAACCGTGACGGCGTAGTGGCCCAGAGCGAACAGGAAGAACCCGGCCATGATCAGGACTCCGAAGAACTTGCCCGCGACCCGGCTCGGCTGCTCCATGCTCTTGAGGCCACTGAGCAACAGAATCTCCCGAGCCCCGATTTCGTCGCCGCTCCGGACGAGGGTCCGGCCCTTGCGGACCTGGACAAGAACCTGATCCACTTCCTCGGACGCCAGATCCTCCAAGTCCCGGGTGGCTCTCTCGTTGAAGCTGACGTTGGGAACCACCCAGGTATCCAGAAAGCTGATGACCCGCTTCTTCGCCACCCGGCCCACCGCCGTGAGTTCGTATTCGTTCTGCCGCAGGATGTCCCGAGCCTGGCCCAGATCCCGGATCGCGATCCAATCGTCCAAGGGTTCCTGACGGCCGGTAATGGCATTCTGGAGAATGATTCCCCGATCGCGGTAGTTGAGCAGAATCTGGCGGTTGAGAATGACGCCGGGAGATTTCATCGATTCCCGGAGTACGGCCAGCATCTGATCCTCCAGTTCGGTGGAGAAACTCTGTGCGAGGCAGATCTCCAGCACCTTCCCCTGGGCAAACCGGGGGAGGCCGCGGCTCAACTCGGACAGCAACTCGGCTTTCACCCGCGTGGGGAAAGACTGCCCATTCCCCAGTTGGTACCGCGTCCGGACTGCCGAAATGATTCGCCGGGCGTCCGCAAAGGCGCTCTTCAGCTCCGATTCCAACCGATGGTTGACGGACAGATCCAGATCGAAGACACCGGGCACACCCTCCATGATCTCCCGCTTCATCTCATCGGTCGCTTCCAGGTCCACGACCTGGAAGTCGCGGGGCGCTTCGATGGTCCGGTCCGCAATGTCGCCCTGGTTGTAGTCGGGAATGGATTGAAACTGGTAACCGGCCAGGACACCCGCGACAACCACGGAGAGAATCAGACCGGCCACGACCTGCCGCACCGTCAGTTGCCCCAAGGGGCCATTGCGCCAATGCTTGAGACCGAGAAACCGCCTTGCCAGCAGACTTCTCCGGCTGGATCCGGTGACCGTCTTCGTCTTTTTTCTATGTTCCATGGGAGAGTCCCGGAACTGTCGCAGTTCCGCACCCCGGCCATTTCATCCGCCGATACCCCTGAAAAGCAGGCCTATTCAAGGCTCGTGCCGCTTGAACAGCAGGCAGGCATTGGTTCCCCCGAAGCCGAAAGAATTGGACATAGCATACCGAATATCCGCCTTCCGTGCCTGGTGGGGAACATAATCCAGGTCGCAGTCCGGGTCGGGAGTTTCCAGGTTGATGGTAGGAGGAATGACCTGGTCCTTCAGGGTCTGCACCGCAACGCCCCCTTCCAATCCGCCGGCCGCTCCCAGCAGATGGCCGGTCATGGATTTGGTGGCGCTGACAGCCAGCTTGCGGGCATGATCCCCAAAGACCGTCTTGATCGCCAGAGTCTCGATCCGATCGTTTGGAGGGGTACTGGTTCCGTGGGCATTGATGTAGTCCACCTCTTCCGGAGAAACCTGGGCATCTTCCAAGGTCTTCCTCATGGCCCGGACAGCACCCGCGCCATCTTCCGGAGGAGACGTGATGTGGTGAGCGTCGCCGCTCATGCCGTAACCCACGACTTCAGCCAGGATTTCAGCTCCCCGCTTGCGGGCCTGTTCCAATTCCTCCAGAACCAGGATTCCCGCCCCCTCGCCCATGACGAATCCATCCCGGTTCCGGTCAAAGGGGCGGCTGGCCTTCTCCGGAGCGTCATTTCGCTTCGAAAGGGCTCTCATGGCGGAGAAGCCTCCCATGCCCATGGGGGTGATGGCGGCTTCTGTGCCTCCGGCAATCATGGCGTCGGTTTCACCGCGCTGGATCATGCGGAAGGAGTCCCCCAGCGCGTGGGAACCGGCTGAACAGGCGGTGCAAGTGGCGGAATTGGGTCCCATGGCGCCGATCCGGATGGACACTTGACCCGCCGCCAGATTCACGATGGTCGAGGGAATGAAGAAGGGGGAAATCCGCCGCGGCCCCCGGGCCAGAAAATTGTTGTGCTCGCGTTCGATGATGCCGAATCCGCCGATGCCCGATCCGATGTAGACGCCGACTCGCTCGCCGTTTTCGGGCGTGATCCGGAGTCCCGAAACATCCACGGCATAGTCACTGGCCGAAATGGCGTATTGAATGAAGAGGTCCATCTTCCGGACCTCCTTGCGGCTCAGGTAAAGGAGGGGATCGAAACCCTTGACTTCAGCGGCAATCTTGGTGGGAAATTTGGAAGTGTCGAATCGGGTGACGTATCCGACACCACTCCTGCCGTGTAGCAGCGCCTCCCAGGTTTCGCGCGTGTCCAAACCGACGGGCGAAACCATGCCCACGCCCGTTACCGCGACCCTTCTCTTCAAGATGCCGTCGCTCCCGAAGTCCCCGGTGGGGCTTCGCGTTAAATTGGAATCACTTCTGCTGAGCGTCGATATAGTCTATGGCGTCACGGACGGTGCGGATCTTTTCCGCGTCTTCATCGGGTATTTCCAGCTCGAAGTCCTCTTCGAACTTCATGACCAACTCCACCGTGTCCAGCGAGTCGGCGCCCAGATCCTCAATGAAGCGGGCGTCGGCGCTCACGTCCGAATCGTTGACTCCAAGCTGGTCCACAATGATCGCTTTCACTTGCTCCTCGACCGATGACATGGCTCCTCCAATCGTGTTTCCGATAATGATCGATACCGCGTTATCCTCGACCGATGACCTGGTTCCTCCACCAAGTTTTTAATGGGGACCGGTGGCACCGGGCCCGCGCCGTATGAGGCTCGCGAACGCGGAGTGAACTACATATACATGCCGCCGTTTACGTTTAGCACATGCCCCGTTACATATCCAGCGTCCCTTGAAGCCAGAAACTGCACTCCGTAAGCCACTTCCCCGACGGTTCCGGGCCGCCGCAGGGGGATGGTGGCTTCCAGTCCGGAACGGGCTCGGGAAGGAAGGCTGCGAGTCATATCGGTGTCGATGAATCCCGGGGAAACGGCATTCACAGTGATGTTTCGCGCGGCAACCTCCCTGGCCAACGCCTTGGTGAAACCGATGATTCCCGCTTTGCTGGAGACGTAGTTGATCTGACCCGGGTTTCCGGTCTGTCCCACCACGGAGGTCAGGTTTACGATTCTGCCGTAACGCTGCCTGATCATGCTCCGGACGACCGCCCGGGTGACCCGAAAGACGCCGTCCAGGTTGGTGTTGAGAACCTGGCGCCAATCCTCCTCCGTCATTCGGAGCAACAGTTTGTCCCGGACGATTGCGGCGTTGTTCACCAGAATATCGATCCTTCCGAACTCGTCCAGCACCTGCTTCACCCCCTCCTGAACGGAGGGAGGCGACGAGATATCCATGGCGACCCCCAGCGTGGGCTGGCCCGACTCCCCAACAGTGGCCGCCACACTCTCGATTTCCGCCTGCGTCCGGGAAACGAGGGCGACGCTTGCCCCGTGGTTCGAGAGGGCCTCCGCGACGCGGCGGCCGATGCCACGCGAGGCTCCTGTCACCAGTGCGACCTGCCCGGAAAAATCAAACATAGGCCTCCACCTCGGCACGGTTCCCGATCCACATCGCCTCGGCGTCGGGCACGATCTGCCGTATCAGACGGCTCAGCACCCGGCCCGGCCCGACCTCGACGAACGTCCGGGCGCCCATTTCCCAGAGCGCCTCCACCGAGCGGCGCCATTGGACGGGGGCGGTCACCTGGCGAATCAGGCCGTCCCGCGCCTCGGCGCCAGCAGTAACGGCCCGTCCATCAACGTTATTGATCAGAGGACAGGCCAGGTCTGCAAACCGGGTCTCCTCGAGTATCGGCTTCAGGCGTTGCCGGGCCGGCTCCATCAGAGCACAATGAAACGGAGCGCTCACCGGCAACCGCAGCGCCCGCCGGGCGCCCCGCGACCGCGCCAGCCGGCAGGCACGATCCACGGCGGCGCGGTGCCCCGCAATGACGACCTGCTGAGGAGAGTTGAGGTTCGCGGCAGAGACCACCTGACCCTGCGCGGCTTCGCGGCAGACTTCCTCCAGGGGGCCGGCGTCCAGCCCCAGAATCGCAGCCATGCTTCCCTTTCCCACCGGGACCGCCTCCTGCATGAACCGGCCGCGCCGGCGCACCAGGCGAACGGCATCGGTGAACTCCAAGGCCCCGGCCGCAACCAGCGCGGAATACTCTCCCAAACTGTGACCCGCGACAAAATCGGGCCGGCGTCCCCGCTCGCCCAACGCCCTCAGGAGAGCAACCGACGTGCTCAGAATCGCTGGCTGGGTATTGGCGGTCAGCGCCAGATCCTGGCGGCTGCCCCGGTGGCAGATTTCGCTGAGGCCGAATCCCAACGCGGCGTCGGCCTGAGCGAAGACCTCCCGGGCCGCCGGATAGGCCTCAGCCACGTCCCGGCCCATTCCGGGGGCCTGGGACCCCTGACCCGGAAACACGAAAGCGATCATGAAACCTCAAGACGGGAAGCAGGACGGCAACGCGGCGCCACGGCCGGCTACGCCTCCCCCGCCTTGATGACCTGCCGCCCCTTGTAATATCCGCACTCGGGACAGACGCGATGGGGAAGCACGGTGCTGCCGCATTGGTGGCTGCAGGTGGCCAGACTCGGGGCCGTCAGGAAATCGTGAGATCTCCTTCGTCCCCTGCGGGCCCTGGAATGTCGTCTCTTGGGATTGGCCACAATCTTGTCCTCTGGCGGGCCCGGGCGCTCCACCCGCGCTTCACGCGGCGGAGGTCCCGTTCCGGCCTTTCACTGTTTGCGGTTCATCTTGAGCTTGAGATCGGCCAGCATGGCCAGCCGGGGATCCAGGGGACGCCCGGAACAGGAACAGGCCCCTTCGTTCAGATCCTGCCCGCACTGGTCGCACAGGCCCTCGCAGCTCTCCTTGCATACGGGCTTCATGGGGAGCTCCAGGACGATCTGCTCGCCCACCGATGCGCCCACGTCCAATTGCTCGTTCCGGTAGAACCCCACCGTCAGATCTCCAAACTCGAGCTCGATTTCCTCCCCTTCCCGGCTGACCTCCGGGTCCGGGTGGTACTCCAGGTCGAACTCCTTGTTCAGGGACCAGTCGACGGGCTTGAGGCAGCGGCTGCAGGAGACCTGCAGATCGGCCTTCACGGCGCCCGCGACCCGAACGGCGTCGCCGGCGACCGCCAGGCTGACCTGGGCCCGGGCCGGGCGGTTCATATTGCAGACCGACGGACCCAAAGCCAAGTCCCGGTTGGTGATCGCCAAGTCCAGCGACCGGGGCTCTCCTGTCTTTTTCAGCCGCCCGATGTCCACCACCATTTCCTGTCCCCAAAACGAAGATTGGAATGAAGTTTGGGAATCTACTCCAAAAACCGCCTTCTTGTCAAGGGGAGCCGATCCCGAAGAAAAGGCTCAACCCTTTTCTTTTCAATATGTTCCGCTATCCCGCATGACTGGAGATCCGGCCCCGGATCTTGCGGGCGAAGGAATCCGTCATGCCCGCGATGTAGTCGCAGACGACTCGCTGAACTCCGCGCTCCCCGATCCGGTCGAAATGGGGCGGAGGCAGTTTTGCCGGATCTTCCTCATAGTAACGGAAGAGATCGGCGATCAGCGCCTTGGCGCGCCGCCGGGGACGCTCCAAGTCGGGATGGTGATAAAGATTGTCGCGCAGAAAGCCCTTGAGCTGCCGGCTGAGACCGCCGATTTCCGGGCCGAACCGGACCACCCGGCTCGGAAATCTCCGGACGGCTTCCACCGAATCGAGCGCCTCCGCGCGGATCCGGTCACGAGTGGCTCGAACCAGATCCGTCACCAGCACGTCGATGAGCCGGCGAATGGCCTCGCTGACCAGAATTCCCTCGGAAGATCCGGGGAAATTCCCCTCGATCCGAAGGTACAGGCGCCGAAAGAGAGCCGATCCCTCCATCATCTGGTCGAGAGTGATCAGCCCGGACCCGTAGCCGTCGTCCAGGTCCGCCGTGTTGTAGGCCACCTCGTCGGCCAGATCGATCAATTGGGCCTCCAGGGGCGGGCGCTCCCCCTTTCGATAACCATCGATGTCCACGTAGGGTTGGTCGCCGGGAGCGTAGTCGCGGCTGTGCTTCACGATCCCCTCGCGAACCTCGAACGTCAGGTTCAAACCCGGGAATCGAGCGTAGCGCTCTTCGAAATCTTCGATGATCCGCAAGGCATGGAGGTTATGCTCGAACCCCGAACCGTGCGACCTCATGATACGGTCCAGAACCTCCTCTCCGGCGTGGCTGAACGGGGGGTGGCCGATGTCGTGACTCAGCGCCAGGACCTCGCATAGATCATTGTTCAGACGGAGTGCCGAGGCGATGGTGCGCGCGATCTGGCTGACCTCGAGGGTATGGGTCAGCCGGTTCCGGAAGTGATCCGAATAGTTGGGATTGAAGACCTGGGTCTTCTTCTCCAGCCGGCGAAACGCCTTGGCGTGAACGATGCGGTCCCGGTCCCGCTGGAACGGGTTGCGATAGGGGTGCTCCGGCTCGGGGTAGCGCCGCCCCTCGCTGTCTTCGACTCTCATGGCGAAAGGCGCCAGGGAAGACATGCCGGGGATTATAGTCCTTGGGCGCAGGAGCGAGGAGTGTGGAATGAGAACTTTCGGGGGATGGAGCCCCACCTTGGGCGGGACGCAGACCATCTACCACGACGACCGATACCCGTCTCATGTGATCCTGCCGGTCATTCCCGAATGATTCGAATCGGGATTGAAGCCAGTCTCGATTCGATGGGTTGACCCGCTCCGGAAGGGAGTGGCCGTTTCCCGCGACCGGCGCTACAGGCGAGTCAGGCTTTTTCGCAAACTGTCCAGGAATTGGGCGGCCTCGGCGCCGTCGACAACCCGATGATCCGCCGCCAGCGTGAGGGACATCTCGGACCGGATGCCGATCACACCCTGGTTCACGAAGGGGCGTTCACGAATCTCGCCGACGGCCAGCAACGCACTCTGGGGCGGATTGATCAGGCCGTTGAACTCACGGATCCCGTACATGCCGAGGTTGCTCAGAGTGAAGGTCCCTCCGGCGAACTCTTCGGGACGGGTTCTTCCCTTTCGGGCACGATCGACCAGACCGCTCAGTTGTTCGTCGATCTCATCGATGGTCTGGGAGGCGCAATCACGAAGGACGGGAACCAGCAGGCCTCGATCAGTGGCCACGGCGACATTGATATTCACCTGGCGGTGGATCTCGATGTGATCCCCCTTCCAGGAGGCATTGAAACGGCGATTGCGCTCCAGCGATTCCGCCAACGCCTTCACCAGGAATGCGGTAATCGAGACGCGCCGGCCCGCCTGCCGCCGTTCTCGTTGCGCTTTCAACAGGACACCGGCGTCGACGTCCACCGTCAGATGGAACTGGGGGATTGTGGCGCTCTCAATCATTCGCTGAGCCACCACACGCCTGATCTGCGAGAGTTCCTCTCGTTCCGCCGCGCCAGGAGGGGCGACTTCCAGTCGCCCGGTCATTTCTTGGACCACTTGCCCCCGGGAGGTCGGTGACTGAAGGTCGACCCTCCGGCCACCAATCTGTCGCTCCACATCGGCCCGGACGATCCGGCCTCTGGGCCCGGTTCCGCGGATTCCGGCCAGATCGATGCCATGCTTCCGGGCCAGGCGCCGGGCTGCGGGCGCCGCGCGCACGTTGGGTTCGGCCGAGAGCCCGGACGGGCGGGACCGGCCCCGTGGCACAGTGGGAGCCTCCGGAGCACCTACCGCGGCGAATCCCGCTTTCGCCGGTTCGGCGGGAGTCGGACGCGAGATCAGTGTTTCGCCGGCGGCAGTCTCGTCCTCGATGACGGCCAGGAGTTGTGCGACGGACACATGACCTTCCAAGACACGAATTTCCCGCAGGATCCCGGTGGCCGGAGCCTCCAGCTCCACCGCCGCCTTTTCGGTCTCGACCAGGACGAGGGATTCGCCCGCTTGAACGGCGTCCCCGGTCTGCTTCAGCCACCGAATCACGGTGCCGCCAGCATCGGAGATTCCGTATGCGGGCATTCTGAGATCGGTCATGGCCGACAACCCGAGCCGAGCGGCATTCCTGACTTCAAACCGATTGCACCATGGCGACTCAAAGGTCCAGCTGTTCCCGGACCGTGTCCTTCAGCAATTCGGCATTGGGAATCAACTCTTTTTCCAAAGCAGGAGAAAACGGAATGGGCGTATGTTGCATTCCCAACGCGACGACGGGAGCGTCCAGCCAGTCGAATGCCGCTTCGCCGATTTGGCCGGCCAGGCAGGCCGCAAAGGAGCCCTGGCGCGGAGCCTCGTTCAAAACCACCGCCGCGCGCGTCTTTCTGACCGAAGAGACGATGGTTTCCAGATCGAGGGGCACGATGGTCCGGGGATCGATCACCTCCAGTTCGACGTTCTCCAGCCGGGACATATCGTCGGCTGCCTTGAGAGCCTCCTGGACCATGGCTCCGGTGGCCACCACGGTGACATCCTTTCCGGGCCGGCGGACGACCGCTTCCCCGAAAGGAATCGCATAGTCGATCCCGGGGACCGGACCCTTGGCCTGATAGAGAAGCTTATGCTCCAGGAACAGGACCGGGTTGTCGTCCCGGATCGCGGTCTTCATCAGACCCTTGGCATCGTAGGGTGTGGCCGGCATGACCAACTTCAAACCAGGCACGTGGTAGAGCCAGGCCTCCAGGCTCTGGGAATGGGTCGCGCTGCCGCTGCCGCCGGCGCCCGTCGCCGTCCGAATCACCACCGGCACCTTGACCTGGCCGCCGGTCATGTAGTGGAGTTTGGCCCCAAGATTCACGATCTGGTCCATGGCCAGGGTCGTGAAGTCCACGTACATCAGTTCCACCACGACCCGATAGCCCCGCACGGCCGCTCCGATCCCCACTCCGGTGAAGGAATTCTCCGAGATCGGCGTATCCCGGACGCGGTCTTTGAACTCACGGGCCAGTCCGCGCGTGACTCCGAACAAGCCTCCCAGGATTTCGACGTCCTCTCCGATGACGATCAGGCCATCGTCACGCTCCATCTCCTCCCGAAGCGCCTCGTTGAGAGCCTCGGTACAGGTGATGTCGCGGCCGCCTGCCGGTGGCTCCGGCTGGGGTGGAGCGTATGCCGGCGCGTAGACATCCGTGGCGGCTTCGGACGGATCCGGCCAATCCGAATCCAATGAAAAGCGAAGGGCGTCCGCCACACGAACACGCACACGATCACGAACGGCCAAATCCTCTTCCTCCGTCAGGACTTGCGCCTGATCACGACGGAGAAGGGTGATGGGATCTCGATCCTTCCATTCCTTGACCTCATCCGCCGGCGCCGGATGCAGGGCAGGCGGAAAGACGGTGGCGTGCGGCTCATAGCGGAAGGTATTGCAGACGATCAGGGACGGGCCCTTGCCGTCCCGGGCCTCCCCCACCGCCCTCTTGGCCGCCTCATGGACGGCAGCGAAATCGTTACCGTCGACACTGCACCCGGGAATCCCATAGGAAACGGCCCGGACGGCCAGGTCCCTGACGGAAGTGACGTTCGACGACTTCACCGTCATGGCATAACCGTTGTTCTCGCAGACGAAGACGACGGGGAGCTTCCAGGCCGCGGCGAGATTGAGTCCCTCGTGAAAAGTCCCCTGGTTGGCGGCTCCGTCGCCGAAAAAGCAGACGGTGACACGGGTGTCACGTCCCACTTGGCTGGCCAGGCCGCTTCCCACTGCGAGCGGAATTCCGCCACCTACGACACTGACCGCCCCCAGCATCCCGATCTGGAGATCGATGACGTGCATCTCGCCGCCCTTGCCCTTGCAATACCCGGTGGCTTTGCCGGCAAATTCGGCCATTGAGCGGCGCAGGTCCGCCCCTTTGGCGATGAGGTGGCCATGGCCCCGGTGAGTGCTGGTGATGAAATCGTCCGGCTCCAGGGCTTGGCAGACTCCGACCGCGACCGCCTCCTGTCCCTGGCAGGTGTGGGCATGGCGAGGGAAATTGCCGCCCCGAAACTGGCGAGTCACCTCCTCCTCGAACGCCCGAATGACCAACATGTCTTCGTAGGCCTTCAGGACCAGTGATCGGTCCATCTCTTCCATGTCAGGTCAGCTTCCAGTGATCGGTCTGTTGTAGCGTCGAACCAGTACCCTTTCGGGACTGGACACGGTCCCTGCTGCCCTGAGAAAAAGGATAGCCCAAATGCCTCGAACCGACTACGCGTTGTCCGGCCCCGCATGAAGCCCTGGAGCCGACCTTTCCCAGCACCCAAGCAGGGGAAGATGGAGCGTTGGACTCTTGAACCAGTAAACAGTGCAAGTTAGGCTACTTTCCCACGGAGAAGACACTTCGGAGGTGACCAGTTCCCGCACGTCCAACTCCGGAGGAGTACGCGAAAAACCGGCACGTCACCTGATGATTGAGATGTGAGCCAGCAACAAGAACAGATCCGGATTGGCGCCGATGTCGGCGGAACCTTCACGGACGTGATCCTCCTGGACGCCGAAGGCAGAATCTGGAGTCACAAGGTACCGTCGACCCCTCCCGATTTCGAGCAGGCGGTCCTGCTCGCCAGCGAGAGTCTCTTGCGCCAGAGCCAGACCGGCGGTCCGGCGGTGAGGCAGGTCGCCCACGGGACCACCGTGGCCACCAACGCCGTCCTGGAACATCGGGGCGCCAAGACGGCCCTGATCACCACCAAAGGCTTCCGGGACGTCCTCGAGTTGCGCCGCATCCGGGCTCCCCAGATCTACGACGTGTTCTTCGACAAACCGGAGATCCTGGTCGAACGCTATCTGAGGTTCGAAATCGACGAACGGATCGCGGCTGACGGCACCGTCCTGACGCCGCTGGACGAATCCGATCTGTGGCGCATCAAGGAGCGGTTGGAGGCCGAGGCGGTGGAGTCCATCGCCGTCTGTTTCCTGCATTCCTACGCCTTTCCGCAGCATGAGGTTGCCGTGGGCCGGTTCCTGCGCCGGCACTTTCCCGACACGCCCGTGTCCCTTTCCCACGAAGTCCTGCCGGAGCGCAAGGAGTACGAACGGACGGCAACCACAGTGGTCAACGCTTACGTGCGGCCCATCATGCACGTCTACCTGAATGCCCTGCGCCACGGACTCAACGATCTGGAGATCGAAGCGCCGCTGCACATCATGCAGTCGGCGGGTGGATTGACGCCGGACGACAACGCGGCGCGGCGGCCCGTCTTCGTGCTGGAATCGGGTCCGGCGGCCGGAGTCCTGGCCGCGGGTTTCACCGCCCGCCGTCTCGGGATCGGCAACGTCATCACCCTGGACATGGGGGGAACCACGGCCAAGGCCTCCATGATCGAAGGCGGGAAGATCGACTACAGTCCGGAATACGAGGTCGGCTCCTCATTGTCGGTCGTCAGCCGGCTGGTGGGGGGCGGGGGAGAATTGATTCGGGCGCCCAGCATCGACATTGCCGAGGTGGGAGCCGGCGGCGGAAGCATTGCCTACCTGGACCGGGCCGGAGGCCTTCGGGTCGGTCCGCGCAGCGCCGGCGCCGTGCCCGGCCCCGTCTGCTACCAGCGGGGTGGCCAGGCGCCCACCCTGACGGACGCCAACGTAGTCCTGGGCTACATCCGGCCCGGCGACCTGGCGGACGGCCAGGTCAGCATCGACCGCGAATCCGCCGAGAGAGCGATCACGGACATGATCGCAACACCCTTGGACCTGGATCTCATCCAGGCGGCGGAAGGCATCCACCGCATCGGAAATGCCCGCACCATGCGGGCATTGCGGGCTGTCTCCACCGAACGAGGCCGCGACCCGAGAAGTTTCGTGTTGATGGCGTTCGGGGGGTCGGGACCGATCCATGCTGCGGGGTTGGCGCGTGAACTGGGCATCAGCCGGGTGATCGTTCCTGCGCTGCCGGGCCTTTTCAGCGCCTTGGGGCTCCTCTTCTCCGGAATCGAGCACCACGACGTTCGGAGTTGTCTGCTTTCGGGTCCGGATTTGACGGCGGCGGCGCTGCGCAACGTGCGAGACGAGATGCGCCGGAACATGCTGGCGCAGTTCAAGGCCGAGGGCTTCCCCGCCGAACAGGTCCGGCTGTCGGCTGCCTGCGACGTGCGCTTCAAGGGACAGACCTCCGAGATCCGCTTGGAGGTCACCGCGGACCGGATCGGAGACCAGACCGTCCAGGATCTGTGCAGCGATTTCGTGGCGGAGCACGAGAAACTCTACGGACATCGTTCCGACCCCGACAACCCCATCGAGGTGGTGGCCGTCCGCTTGATCGGCCGGGCCGGGGAACCGCGCCAGGAGGGGGCCTTGAAGCCCGCCGAGTACCTGGGCACCCGGGCGCCCAGCCGCAGGGCCTGTTTTTCCGGAAACGTCATGGACACGCCCGTTGTGGGCCGAAGCGACCTGAAAGACCCCCGGAATGGTCCCCTGTTGATCGACGAATACGATTCCACCATCGTCGTGCCGCCCGACGCGCGGGCCTCGCTGGACCCGCAGGGAAATCTGAACCTGGAGTTCGCCGATGGCTGAAATCGATCCCATCACTCGTGAGATCATCCAGAACGCCCTCTCGTCGGCCGCCGACGAGATGTCTCTGGCGCTCTATCGCACGGCATACTCCACCATCGTCCGGGACTGTCTCGACTATTCCACCTCGCTGTGCAACGCCCAGGGCGAGATGATCGCGCAAGGCGTCACGATTCCCCTCCATCTGGGATCGGTTCCTCACGCCATGGAGACGCTGTTGGAAAAGTACGGTGACGACATGGAGCCGGAGGACGTTTTCATCATGAACGATCCTTTCGGCGGCGGAATGCACATCCCCGACATCTATGTCGTCAAACCGGTATTCATCGAGGGCCACTTGGTCTCCTTCGCCGTCAGCACGGCCCACCACCTGGATCTGGGCGGACGCCTGCCCGGAAGCTCGGCTTGTGACAACACGGAGATTTTTCAGGAGGGATTCCGCATCCCGTGGCTCAAGCTCTTCCACCGGGGGGAACCGGATGTGTCGATCTTCGAGTTGATGCGAACCAACGTCCGGGTTCCCGAACAGACCATCGGCGATCTCCGGGCGCAGGTCGCCGCCTGCAATATCGGCGCCCGCGCGGTGCAGGCCCTCGTGGAGCGGCACGGCCCTCAGACCTTTGCCGACTGTGCCGACGATCTCATCGCATACACCGAGCGTCTCATGCGGGCCGAGATCGCCACTTGGCCCGACGGCAGCAACACCTTTACCGACTACATGGACAGCGACGGGGTCGACGGGCCGAGGGTGCGCATACAGGTGAAGATCACTGTCGAAGGCGATTCCCTGACCGCCGACTTCACCGGCACCGATCCGCAGGTCCGGGGTGCGCTCAACAGCACGCTCTCCTTCACCGAAGGCGCCGTCGCCGTCTGTGTCCGGTGCGCCATGCGGGAGGAGGTGCCCAATACCGCCGGCATGTTCAGACCCCTGAGCATCATCACCGAGCCCGGCACCGTGGTCGACGTCGTGATGCCCGGGGCCTCCTCCATGCGCGGGGTGACCGGGTTTCGCATGGTCGATACCATCTTCGGCGCGCTGGCCGGCCTGCTGCCCGATCGGATCCTGGCGGCCGGCGAAGGGGGCAACACCTTGGTGGTGATCGGAGGTTTGCGAAAGGACCGCTCGCCCTATGTCTACTACGAACTGATGACCGGGACCTGGGGCGGCCGCCCCGACCGGGACGGCAACGACGGCCTTTGCAATCCCATCAACGTCGCCAGCAACATCCCCGTGGAGCATGCCGAAACCGAGTACCCGCTCCGGATCCGGCGTTACGGGCTGGTGGGAGACTCGGGAGGCGCCGGAAAGTACCGGGGCGGCCTGGCCGTCGAACGGGAATGGGAGTTGCTGGAGGGCGAAACTCACCTGGCCATCCGTTCCGATCGGCGCGACCACCTTCCCTATGGACTCTACTCGGGGAAACCTGGAACCGGTTCTCTTACCATCTTGACCCGGGATGGGGACCAGGAAGTGCTTCCCGTCATGATCTCCAGCACGCTGAAGGAAGGGGACGTCCTCTACCATCGGCAACCCGGGGGCGGCGGCTGGGGCGAACCTCTCGATCGGCCTGCCGAAACCGTTCAGCGGGACGTCAGGAACGAGAAAGTGTCGGTGCAGGCGGCTCGAGATGAATACGGCGTGGTGATCGGCGACCATCTGGCCGTGGACCGTGAGGCCACGGAATCCCGGCGTCAGCAGCTCCGCCATGAGCCGGTAGCTGCGGGCCACGAAGTGTGACGTGGCAAGTCACGGTTTCTGAGTAAAGCTTGGCTGGCGTGACCTTCTTGTTACCCGGTCATCGTTGCCGAATTGCTCATCCGGAGTTCGGCGGCAAGAAAGCCGCCGCTCCCATTCAGCGTCTGCTGGTAGACGCATCCTGGCGGGCAGTCCAGGGGTTGTGATCTCAATGAAGATTCGAGACATCCGTCTCCTCCCGCTCCGCGGTGAAACCCCCGATGGAGGGTGGGACGAAAAGTTCTCCGACCTCGAAAACAACCTTCACACTCTGGTCGAGGTCATCACCGATGAAGGGGTCACCGGACTGGGCAGCGTCTTCACCTCGGAACGGCTGATCCGGGGCGCCATCGACGTGATGCGGCCCTTCCTCATCGGCGCTTCCGCCCTGGACCCGGCGGTGACGACCGAGACCTGCCACCAGCAGACCTTCTGGCAGGGCCGCGGCGGGGCAGTCACCCATGCCATTTCAGGTATCGACATCGCTCTCTGGGACATTCTCGGGAAGGTCACCGGCCAACCCGTCAGCCGGCTGCTGGGAGGCCGCTACCGGGAAAAGATCAAACCGTACGGGTCCCTGCTGATGGATGAACCCGAAATCCTTCGAGCTTCGCTGGAAGACGGGCTCAACCGGGGATTCCGCGCCTTCAAGATCGGTTGGGGCCCGTTCGGCCGCCGCGACCGGAAGACCGACGAGGCCATCGTCAAGGCCGCGCGCGAAACGGTGGGGGCTGAGGTCGAATTGATGGTGGACGCCGGAGGTTCGGATGCCTTCTGGCCCCACGGCTACAAGTGGGGGCTGCAGACCTCGCGGATGCTCTCCGACTACGAAATCGCCTGGTTCGAGGAACCGTTGCGTCCGGATGATCTCGACGGATACGTAAAACTGACCGAAAATGCGCCGCTGCCCATTTCCGGCTGCGAGGTCTTCACCCGGCGGCAGTCATTCATCGAGTGGATCGAACGGCGAGCTGTGGACTACATCCAGCCCGACGTCACCAAAGTCGGAGGGATCAGCGAGGAATTCCGGATCGCCCAATACGCGGACGACCACTCGATCCGTTTCGTCCCTCACGGCTGGAATACGGCCGTCGGGCTGGCCGCCGACCTGCAACTCGTCGCGGCGGTCCCGTGTGCAAGCTGGGTCGAATACATCACGCCGGCACCCTACATTGAAGACCTGTTGGCGGTTCCGATTCGTCCCGACGAAGACGGGATGATTCCGATCCCGGACGGCCCCGGACTCGGCCTGGAGTGGAATCCGGACGGCATCGCCCGGTTCACCGGGGGACTGCAGTTGACGCCTTCTTCAATTTGAAGCTGCTTCGACCAATCCGTGCGAAAGTCTTCATCGACGTCCCGCATGGAGAGAGTGTAGTTCCAGAAGCGGACGAATACCCGAACGCGGTGGCGTCTTCCAAATGTGGAGTCATCACCGAGCATTTCACATTGTAAAAGGACACAGGGACGCACAAGGCGTCCCTGGGGTAACAAGAACCGGACCCCGTATCTCCCTGTCTGGGCGGTAGCCCGGTGGGTCGTATTGGACACATGGTATAAAACCTGAGTGTCCGTTCCGGCAACCCGCCGGATCGGATGGCCATGCCGTATGTTTCATCCTGACGCTTACCGATAGGCGCGGGCGACCACACAAAGGGTCACCCTGGGAGGGCTTCTCCTCCCGCTTGACGAAGGGTGGGGAATTCTCTCCCAAACGGGGGCAAGACTGTCCCCTCCCATTGAGCGGTTTCCCAGGAGCTAGTAGAGAGAGGCGATGCCGCTGTCGAGGTGGTGGAGAGTCCGGACTTCTTCGTCGCCGAGGGCTCTGTCAAACACCGCCAGCTCGTCGAACAGGCCGACGTAGTTGATTCCCAGCCGGATCGTGCTGGCGGAAAGATCCCAGGTGAACGGTTCGCGAATCCCTTCGGTGGCGCCCTGGTTTTCACCATCGAGATAGAGCCGTGCCGTGCCGCCGGCAGGGCTGTTCAGGCCGGTCCAGGTGATCATGATGTGGGTCCAACTGCCGCGTTTGAATGGAGGCCGCTTGACCGACACCAGGCGCCCCATGAAATCGGGGTTGTCATTGGGGGAGATATTCTGGGGATTCCATACCTCGAGATCGCCGAAGACCCCGAGCCTGAATTCGCGCGGCGGGTCCTTGCTGAAGTCCACCCAGATTGAGGCGTCGTTGTAGGCGGTGTCCGTCACCTGGATGGGGTCGCAATAGCCGGACTCCAGATCTTCATCCGGATCCAGATTGAGCCAGAAGGAGATGGTGCCGGCCCAGTCTTCGGTCGAGTAATCCAGGTTCTTCTCCGTCCTGTAGAACAGGGCGCGTTTGTAGCTCCGGCTGAATCTGAGCGCGCTTCCGATGTGGCCCGCGTTGGCCTCGATGGTGACTTCGGGGGCGTCGATGCCCGGCGACGCTTGATCGAGCTGGTCGTACTTGGGCGCGGTGTAGATCTGCGAATCGCCTCGGGCGAAATCGGCGGTCGGCCCCTGGTCAAAGGAGGCATGAAAGCTGAGGGCCGCACTCAGACCGTCCGTTGGCGGCGACGGCTCTTTCGGCACCTCGGCCGGGTCCGAAACGGAACAGCCTGCGATCCCCATCACGAGCAGGAGGCCGGAAAGATACCCTCTGAGACAGGTGAGTCGATACAACATGATTCTTTCTCCTCCAAGAAACAATCTGTCCGGTGGAGCGACTTCTCTTCGTCCCTTCATCCGTCCTGAGTCGGCGATTGGAAATCCGTTACTCTGTCCAGATGAGATACGGGATTGGCACTTTCTTTTCAACTGGTGATCCCGATTTTCCTCTCAATTTGTTCCGGCTGATGCGGTGCCGGGCGTGACGAAGTAGTAGACTGCATTTACCCGATCGGTCCTGGTGATGCCGAGACTCTCACCGTCCTCCGGTCACGGATCACCCTGCCGTTGAACGCCCTCGCGACCCCGGATGCGGTTCCGTTGGAAAGGATGGCGGCGATCGGGATTAACCGCGTCGGTTTTGGACCGTTTATCTTCGGGTCGTGGCTCCGAAAGTTCGCAGAGACAGCCGAAGCGTTGTCACAGTCCGTCGGCTACGAGTGATTCGGCCGAGAGCTGATGACGGGTTCCGAAGCCTCGTTGTACCTAACGTCCGAGACCGAGCAAGATCTCTGCTCGGGGATTCGTTGTAGCTGATTTTCGGATCTCGCCGCCGTGCAGATTTTACGCCTCCGGCCCCATAGACGGCTTCTGCCACGTTGGCGGCTGGGCCGGCCACGCCGGGTTGGTCCGGATTGCGCCCGATTCGGCTCCCGGGGCGATTTCGGTCGAATCCGGAAAAAAAGACGCCCTCAGACGGACTGGAGGACTGGACTGAAAGGCCGGCAAGCAGCGAAAGGAGCGGCGCGTTGGCGTTGCCGGGTGCAGGTTGGATTCACCTCTGTGCCGTGGTAGCGTCCGCGCCATGTGCTGTCATTCCACGAACGTTCGGATTCTGGGCGCGTCAGCGCGCCAACAGCGCGTCCCCGGCGGACGTTTTCGGATTGCGGTTTGCGCGATGGTGGCCGGGATGTGGCTGTTCATTGGCGCCGCGGAAGCGGGCGACCTTTACCTTCGCGGCGGTATCGGATTCGAACGGCCCGGCGACATGGCGTTCACCGACACCGACTGTGCCAGCACCGCCCCGGCGGCGCTCTACGGCTGCGGAACCGGCGGAGACGGCGCGCCCTACCGCTCGCACGGGGATTTTGGGACTCTGCCGGCCGTCGAACTCGGACTCGGCTACGCGACTGGGAATGCCATGCGCTTCGAGGTGCTGGTGGAATACCGGCCGCGTTTCACCTTCGAGGGACGCGCCAACTTCCTCGCCCCCGAGCGCCGCCAATCAGTCTCGGCGGAATTGTCGTCGGTGTCCGGGATGCTGGCCGGCTACCTTGACCTGGCCGTGCTTGGTGTTCCCAAGCTGGGGCCAGTTGCGCCATTCATCGGGTCCGGTGTCGGTGTCGTTCGTGCCCGGATCGGAGAGACCACCATGGCGTTCCCGGCGACCACGACGACGGTCCCGGGCGGAAGCCGGGTGGATTTGGCTTGGATGGCGACGGCCGGTGTCGCAGTTCCGCTGAACGAGCGGCTGAGCCTGGATCTGGCCTGGCGCTATGCCGACCTCGGCGAGGTCCGCACGGAGCGGGGCGACGGCCGGGTCGTGTGGCGCGACGGGAGCCGCGAGCCGATGCCGCTCGATCTCGCGCCGACCCAAGCGCGGCTCAGAGGTCACGGTCTGCGGCTTTCTCTGCGGTATTCACTCTGAGCACCGGCCGCCGGCCCGCCGGGGCGAACTCTGCGCCATAGACGGCTTGGTCCCCTCGTGTCCACCTGGCAAGAAACCACCGTTCCGATCGTAGTAGACCGGCAGGCCCGCCGTCCTCCCTCAAGGCAGCCCGTTGCCGATCTCCGTGATCACAGTGTCGGCGTACCGGGTTCCCGGGTATACTTCCAAGAGCGTCAACCTGAGCAGGTACCTGTATTCCGTGAGTTCCTGCTCAATGGGCACTGCCTCCCCCGCCTCCACCCTCTCCTGGTAGAACATCCTTTCGTCACCGTCCATCAGCAACCACTCCATGGGATACTCCAGATAGTGTTCGAGCTGAAACTCAGGAACTGGAAGCGCTTGGTAGCCGTTGAAGTCGCGTAGCTCGACCTCATGCCCGGCGACCACTACAGGCTCCACGTATTTGGAAGTGCTGCAGCCGGTCGCGTCATGCGGGTCCGGCTCCGCCGCGCGCAAGCGGAGCACGGTCACCCGTACCCTCTTGGGTCTCCCGTTCGCGGCGAAGAGTTCGGGGGACTTGCCGTAGCCAGACCAGATCCGGACCGGCTTAGTCAGATCGAGGAGCGACGGGACGACCACGTCGACCCCAATGCCGTCGCCTTCGTCGCCTTCCACCCAGCCCGTTAGCTGATCCCCGTCAACAAGCATCGAAGGCGCGTAGGAACAAGAATTCCCCGCACCCAAAAAGCTGTTAGAGAAGTCCGAGCGCCAGTCCATATTGGGCTCGCGCGGACAGAGGCCGCAGTCGTCCAAGATGAACGCGGAATACGCTAAGGAAGGTCTGATTAAGTCGAGTCAGCGTTCTGCACGATAATTCTTCCA